>VSPN01000017.1 GCA_009775355.1 Muribaculaceae bacterium | reverse complement strand
AGATTCGAACTCGTGGTAGGATTGCTCCTACGTCAGTTTAGCAAACTGGTGGTTTCAGCCACTCACCCACCTCTCCAGAATATGTTTCCGACAAAGCATCGCTTTGCCGACATAGCGGGCTCTTCCGCTTTGCAAATGCAAAGTTAAGTCTTTTTTTCTGTTTCTCCAAATCTTTTTTACTTTTTCTTCGCGGCATGTCACGGCTCTTTCATTTAAGATTTGGTCTCATTGTCGAGAAATGTGTTATTTTATAGCGAGAGCAGTGCGGACGAAGATGGGCTTTAGTCTCTGATTTTCGTAGACGCGACAAAGGAAACATCCGGCACCGACTCAACGATATCATCGTTCTGATGATACTCGGACGGACGTGCGGACATGTCGGACGTTCCGATATAATAGCGTTCGGCAAATACAATCTTAGAGCTTGTTTAAATGAAATAGCCGTGGCGGCATGCACTCCGGTAGGGACGCGATTAATCGCGTCCACAACGACAATCCCGACGGATGGTTGTTTAATGACGTAATTGATGACACTGACGCAAATACGGCGTGGACGCGATTAATCGCGTCCCTACCGGACCGGATGTCGGATATCGGCATATTTCCGGTGGCGACTGCCGTCGGAGCATATTGCGGGTTCTGTATATTTTTTGTAATTTTGCATTCTGTAACACTGATACCCTCTGTGAGGCTCAGACCTACCGACTTTTTCAACTTTTAATCACCTTTCATGAACTTTTCAAACCCTAAGATCCGTTGCGGGGCAATTTTTCTTATGCTTCTCGCAATGAGTTTCCCTGTGCTCGCAGTAAAAGTTTACTACGACAATGCCGACACTAATTGGGAAACCCCACACATCTACTACTGGTCTGGCGGAGACTCAAAAAGCTGGCCCGGACAGCCTATGACCCTCAAGTCCGGAACAATCTGGCAATATGACATCACTGACGGCTCGACCGACGTGATATTCAACAACGGCTCTGGCTCTGGCACTGTGCAAACATCCGACCTCATTGTTGCCGATGAGCATGTATACACACATAGTGGGGACACCGGTATGACATACGCGGACTATGTATCAGAAAATCCAGATCCAGATCCGGATCCAGACCCGGTACCCGGCGAGACTGACTCCTACACGATCCATTTTCACAATAATGTGAGCTGGGACAACGTGTATGTACGCGTCACCGGCATTTCTTCCGTCATCAACATGCCGATGGCTTCATTTCTCAACAGCTCGATCTATGACGTTACTTTCGAGGTTCCGGCAGGAAGCACCCCCTACTGTCAGTTCTATACTTCCGTCAACTCGCAGGAGCAGAACCTGACATCGACATTCAAGGTTGAAGACGGCCATGTCTACACCATCAGCGGCGACAAAGGCCTGAACTCGGAATACGACCCGACAACAGCTGTCCGGGAAGCGGAATTCTGGATAGAACCGGAGAATCCTACCCAGCTTCAGGAGGTCACTCTATATTTCAACAGAGCCTTCACAGAAGGAAGCGCACTCAAGAACACCGACGACATTTACCTCTACATCGGTCTTATAAAAAAGGGTGACTCTGACAAAGAATGGTCATATGCCTCTCCTTACACATGGGGTGCCCCCACAGAAAAATACAAGATGACAAAGGTTGATCCTGACGGCGATCTCTATTCATTCAGCTTCACGCCATCCATTGCCGAATGGTTCGGTGCTGATCCCGACGAGCGGTTCTCTAAAATCGCGCTTATATTCCGCAACCAGGATGGTACCATAAAGCAACATGGAGAAGCAGACCAGTTCATACAGCTGCGTCAGATAGCCGACGCAGCTGACGGCCTCGGTGCGTATGTCAGCCATGAGACTGCCGACGACAAAGTGTGTGTGACTGCCGAAAGAGGCACAATCGAGATCACTCCCATGTCTGCCGACATCATCAAGGTCTTCACTCTCAAGACCGGTGCAACAAAAAGAGAGGAACGTCCTTCGATATCTGTAGTCGGGGACTGGCTTGAGAAACCTTCGTTCACCACATCTCTCGAAAGCGATGAACTGATCATAGATGTCAAGGAGGGAGTAAAGGTCCATGTGGATCGCTCGACATGCCAGCTGTCGTTCCACGATTCCGACGACAATCTCTATCTTCGTGAACTTTCCGGCCTTGTGAATTCGACCGGCAACGTAAAGGTATCTTTCGAACAGATGAACGACGAAGCGTTCTATGGCGGCGGATACAACGGCAACCTTGTGAACTGGGACGGCTCAGCGATGGTAATGAACAACAATCAGGATGGCGGATGGGGACAAGGTTCTTCCACCACCCGCAACATCTGTGTCCCCTTCTATGTCTCCACCCTCGGTTATGGAGTATATTTCGACGACCATTACCGCAACGCAAAGATATATCCCTCACGCATCGGCTCTTCATATGAAAGCGGCAGCAAGGATCCTATAGCCTATTACTTCATAGGAGGCGGAATCATGGACGGAGGCCGCGGATCGATGGAGACCGTTATGCAGAACTACACTCATCTGACCGGACATCAGGAACTCCCGCCGTTCTGGTCTCTCGGATACATAACCTCAAAGTTCAGTTTCGCCGACCGCGATGAAGCGGAAAAGGCCGTTTCGAATACACAGGATATCGACATTCCGATCGACGGCATCGTGTTCGACATCCATTGGCAGACAGACAACAGCCTTCGAGGTCATGGCACAGAGGGTATGGGTCGCATCGACTGGTCTGACGCATACGAGAATCCGATTGAAATGATGAAAGGATTCCGCGACAAAAACGTACACACCATCGCTATCACCGAGCCTTACTTCACAACCAACAGCGGCAACTACGATACTCTTCTCGGCAACGGCTGGCTTGCAGACGACCATGTAAACTACATGGAATGGCTCCACTCCACTCACGTCGGACTTCTCGACATCACGAATCAGGGAGCGATCGACTGGTACAAGGATCTCTACAAAAAGCGGACATCCGAGGGAATCGAGAGCTGGTGGCTCGACCTCGGCGAACCGGAAAAGCATGACTCCGACAGCCATTACTCCGACGGAAGCACTGTCGATCAGATGAACAACGAGTATGGCAACCGCTGGACACAGCTCGCTTACGAGGCGATGAAGGAACAGACTCCCGACACCCGCTTCATACTCATGCCCCGCGCCGGCACGTCCGGAATGCAGCGTTTCAACACATTCCCCTGGACCGGCGACATCGCCCGCAGCAGCGAAGGACTCCGGGCGCAGGTTCCAGCACTTGTCAGCGCAGCCATGTCGGGCATCAGCTATCTCGGCTCTGACATCGGCGGCTTCACAGCCGACAGAGTCGGAACCAACGCCAGCCTCTACCGCCGCTGGGTGCAGCTCGGCGTGTTCTACCCCTCCATGCGCACACACTCCGCCACTGAGCCGGAAGTCTGGCGCGACGCCTACAAGAGCGTGCGCGATGATGTGCGCGACGCCATCAATCTGCGCTACGCATACCTTCCCTACACTTACTCGCAGTCGTATGCTTACACCCGCTTCGGCACACCGATGGCGCGTCCGGCCAACTTCAACGACCGCGACTACCCCGGAAAACTTGCGAACTGCATCGACGCTTATCTCTGGGGGCCCGACATCTACGTGGCTCCGGTGCTCGATGACTATTCTACTTCGCGAAGCATCACCTTCCCCGAGGGTGACTGGCTTGACATGACCGACTTCAAGACCGTTTACTCCGGCCATCAGACTGTCAACTACCACGCGCCTGCCAACGTGCTCCCCCGTTTCATGCGCCGGGGCTCGTTCGTGACCCGCTACCGTCAGGACACATTCACCAACACCGCCGAGATCCGCACTGACCGCATCACCGTCGACTACTTCCCCACGAAGTCAGAGACCCGCGACGGAAGCGTGCTCTTCGACGACGACCATCAGAGCGTCAACTCGATTGCCGACGGCAAGTATGTGGTGACCAAGTTCTCGGGCAAGGGTGCCGACAACAGCATCCTTATCTATATCGACCGCGAGGGCGAGGGCTGGGACGGCATGTACACCACTCAGGACGTGCTCATCCGCATCCATGCAGCCGACATGACCGGCGTCGATCTCGAACACATCGGATTTTACGACCAGCAGACACAGAAACGCAACGGTTCCATGCGCGCGGAAGCCGAGACCCCCTGGGCATACTCGACCATCGAGAAAGCCACTTCGCTCGCCGACGTCACCTCAGACACACGCACGACCAACGCCGTATATGTCGATCCCGAATCGCGCACCGCCTATGTGCGTCTCCCGCAGCTCAACCCGCTTGAGCACTATAACGTGGAGGCCGGCGAGCCAGGTATCCTGACCGGCATCAAGACTCCCGCCGCTCTCGGCGCGATGACTCTCGCCTATGGCGACGGATATTTTACATATTCCGCGCCAGAAGGCACAGAAGATCTGACAATCGATGTGTTCGGCGCGACAGGCACCCACGCCCTCAGCATCGGCGGCCTGACCGCCGACGGATATGCCGCCCAGACAGCGGTGTCGCTCCCCGCGGGCATCTACATCGGTCGCCTCTCAGGCCGCAACTCCGCCGGAGAAACCCGCTCGAAGACTGTCAAAATGATCGTCCGGTAAAACAACCGGCCCCGCATAGCGTTAACAAAGAGGAACCGTCAGCATGCCGACGGCTCCTCTTTGTCGTTTGCATACCACTCTTCGTCATGGCTCCGCACAAGCCTGATCAGAGAAACATAACCGGAATATGAAAGGAAAAGTATCACAGCGAGGACTCGGAATGCCCTCCTCCCCCATACGCCGTCTCGCCGGCGCGGCCCGCGAGGCCGAACTGCGCGGCACCACCGTCTACCGACTCAACATCGGCCAGCCCGACGTGCCCACTCCTCCTCAGGCCATAGAGGCTCTGCGCCACATCACCCGCGACGTGCTCGAATATTCACCCTCCGAGGGGCTTGAGTCGCTGAGGGTGAAGATGGCCGAATACTACAGCCGATGCGGCCTCGACATCCGCCCCGACGAGATCATCATCACCACCGGCGGCTCGGAGGCAGTGCTGTTCGCATTCATGGCATGCCTCGATCCGGGCGACGAGATCATAATTCCCGAACCGGCCTATGCCAACTACATGGCTTTCGCCATCTCGACCGGTGCACGGATCGTGCCGGTAACAACCACGATCGCCGACGGCTTCCGTCTCCCCCCTGTCGCGGAGTTCGAGCGGCTCATCACTCCGCGCACCAAGGGTATACTGGTCTGCAACCCCAACAATCCGACCGGCTACATCTACACGCGCCGGGAGCTTGAGGCAATAGCCGGACTCGCCTCGCGCCACGGCCTCTTCCTCTTCTCCGACGAGGTCTACCGAGAGTTCTGCTATTCCGACCAGCCTTTCGTATCAGTCATGAGTCTTCCGGAGGTGCGCGAGAACGCGGTGCTCATCGACTCGGTCTCCAAGCGCTACAACGAATGCGGCATACGCATCGGCGCGCTCGTGAGCCGCGACCCCGAAGTGCGTGCCAATGTCATGAAGTTCTGTCAGGCGAGGCTCAGTCCGCCGCTTCTCGGCCAGATCGTGGCCGAGGCATCGGTCGACACTCCCGAGGAATACATGAAGGAGGTCTACGACCGCTATCTTGAGCGGCGCGACTACCTGATCGGGCGCATCAACGCGATACCGGGATGCCACTCCCCCATGCCCATGGGAGCGTTCTACACGGTCGCGTCGCTCCCCGTCGACGACGCCGACGAGTTCTGCCGCTGGTGTCTGGAGGAATTCAGCCACGAGGGCGCCACGGTGTTCATGGCCCCGGCCTCGGGATTCTACACCGACAGGGAGGCCGGACGCGACCAGGTGCGCATAGCCTACGTGCACGACATCCCTTATCTGGCCGCCGCCCTCGACACGCTTGAGGCCGCCCTGCGCGCCTATCCGGGCCGGAAAGCCTGATTCCCTCTGCCCGGAGGCACCCGGACACACGCAGGACCCGAGGCTGCACCCCGCATTACCCTCATTATATCCGTTTATTTTTGTGGCTTACTTATTTTTTAAGTAATTTTGCCTTTCGAACATTCCCTTACGACTCATGAAATCCGCAAAGACCATCATAGCTGCCGCCGCAATGCTGCTC
Organism: Muribaculaceae bacterium; assembly: GCA_009775355.1. GTDB lineage: Bacteria > Bacteroidota > Bacteroidia > Bacteroidales > Muribaculaceae > Lepagella. Next base: position 39,470 of record VSPN01000017.1, on the reverse strand, counting down.
TCCCTCCCGGCGGCGGCGCAGGTTTCGGCAAACGCCGACCGGTTCTCACCCCTCGCCGCCGGCTACATGGAGCGTGCCCGCACCATGCGCGAGGCCGGCAACTACGCCGGAGTGATCGACCAGCTCCGCATGCTCGACACCCGTCAGACCCGGCTCACGCCGGCCATGGCCGAGGAATACACCTTCCTCCTTGCCGACGCATATTACCAGCGCAACGACCCGGAATGCCTGCGCCTGCTGATAGAGTTCAACAGGGCATATCCCGCCTCGCCGATGGCGGTGCAGGCCGCGGTAGCCGTCGGTGACTTCTATTTCTTCCGCCACGAGTGGCCCGACGCTCTGGAAGCCTACGACCGCGCCGACCTCGACCGCCTCAACCGCGACCAGCGGCTGCTCTACACCTACCGTCGCATGCTCTGCATGATCAAGACCGGATTCTACAAGGAGGCCCGCCCGCTTGTCAGGACTCTCCGCAACGTGCCTGAATATGCCGACGCATATCACTTCTACAACGCCTATCTCGACTATATCGACGGCGACTTCAACCGCGCCTACGAAGGCTTCTCGCGCGTCACACCGGGCATCGACGGACTCGCCGCAGGATACTACATGACGCAGATCGAATACTCGCGCGGCGAGTATGACACGGTCATCACCCATGGCCGCGCATTGCTGCGCAAGAACCCCGATCCGGAACTTGCTCCCGAGATGCAGCGCGTGGTCGGCCTGAGCTATTTCAAGAAGAGAGACCTGCCGACGGCCCGCTCCTTCCTGCTCAACTATATGGATCAGAACGACGGATCGCCCGCCCCCGACGCGCTCTATGCGCTCGGCGCGGCCGACTATGCCGACGGAGACTATGCCGGGGCGGCCGACAAGTTCTCGCGTGTCACCGGCGAGCAGAACGCCATCGGCCAGAGCGCATGGCTCTATCTGGGGCAGTGCCTGCTCAAGGAGGGCAACGCCTCTTCGGCCGCAATCGCCTTCGAGAAGGCCACCCGCATGAGCTACGACCGCGACGTGAGCGAGGCCGCGCTCTATAATTACGTGACCGCCCTGACACGAGGCGGCAAGGTGCCATTCTCGTCGTCGTCGGAACTGCTTGAGCGATTCGTGTCGCTCTATCCCGACTCGGAGTATACACCCGAGGTGGAGGCATATCTCGCCACAGCCTACTACAACGACCGCGCCTACGCGAAGGCCCTGCAGTGCATCGACGCCATCCGCAATCCGACCTCCGCGATGCTGGCCACCCGCCAGAAGATACTCTATGAACTGGGCATCGAGGCCGCCACCAACGGCCGCACCGAGGAAGCCGCCGGCTATCTGCGCCAGTGCGTGGCGCTCTCCCGCCACGACCGCGCTCTCGCGGCGCAGGCGTCGCTCTGGCTCGGCGACGCGCTATATTCGCTGGGCCGATACCGCGAGGCGGCACAGAGCTACCAGGCTTTCACCCGCGACGCCGCATCGGCCGAAAACCGCGCCCTCGGGCTTTATGACCTCGCCTACGCCCGCTACAAGCTGGGCGACTACCGGAGCGCGGCGGCAGATTTCGCCTCGGCACTGACCGCACGTCAGGGACTCCCCGCCGAGCTTGCCGATGACGCACGCATACGCCGGGCCGACTGCCTCTATTATACGGGCGACTACGCCGGAGCGGCCTCGCTCTTCTCACGCGCCATAGCCGACGGCGCGGTCGACACCGACTACGCGCTCTACCGCCGAGCAGTGCTCTGCGGTCTCGACGGCGACACGAAGTCGAAGATCGCCGACCTCGAACGCCTCGAACGCGATTACCCGTCGTCGCAGTGGATCTCGAAAGCCCTGCTCGAACTTGCTCTGACATATGAGGAGACCGGACGCGCCGACCTTGCCGCCGACGCCTACAAGAAGCGTCTCGGCGTGACCGCCGACGTGGATATCGACGAACTTCTCCGCATGGCCGACGCCATGAACGAGGCCGGACGCGGCGAAGACCTGCTCGACGTGACCGCCCGCATACGCCACACCGGAGGTCTCGAACCCGACGAACTCGCCGTGATCAGCCTCTATGAGGCCGACGCGCTCGCCGCTCTCGGACGCGACGTCGAGGCCGTGGAGATATATTCGCGTCTCGCCGAGAATCCCACTTCGCTGCCCGGCAGCAAGAGCGCGGTCATCCTGGCTGAACGCTCTGTCGAAAACGGTGATTTCGCCGATGCCCGCGACCGGATGGAGGAGTTTACCGAAACAGGCACTCCCCACCAGTACTGGCTCGCCCGCGGTTTCATAACCCTGGCCGACGCCTACGCCGGACTCGGCGAGAAATCGCTCGCACGCGAGTATGTGGCGACCCTGCAGGAGAATTACCCCGGACAGGAGTCCGACATCAGATCGATGATTTCCTCACGTCTTAAGAAATGGAAATGATGAAGACCAGATATATATCGCTGCTCCTGCTCGCCGCCCCGGCCATGCAGGGAGCCGCACAGTATGACCAGGATATCGACGTGGAGGGGAAATATGTGCCCGAGTTCATCGCGCGCGACCGCATCGGGCTCTTCCCCCGCCCCGTGAAATTCCCGCTTGAGAAGTCCGCCCTCGAGTATTCTCTGGCGGGCGTTCACGCCGACTTCACCCCGCAGGCCATTCCGATCAGCGCCACTGGATGGAAAGACACCCGCCGCTGGGATGACTCGCGGGGCTACATCTCGCTCGGTCTCGGGTCCTGGCTCGAAAGCACGCTTTCGGCCGGATACCGCTTCATCGACTCGGGCAGCACCGTGGCCGGAATCAGGCTGCAGCACAACTCGACGTCGCTCTGGAAACCCGACATGCCCACTCTGCCCGACACCCGCATGTGGCGTTACGACGAGGCGGTGGGAATCTACGCGAGTCACAACTTCGAAGGGAAAGGCCGTCTTGACGTCTCGGCCGACTACCATATCGGCAATTTCAACTATTACGGCTACGACCCGTATTACGGCTACGACCTGGCCACCGCAATGCCCGACGGGACAAAGGCTCCCGACCAGACGCTCAACGACTTCTCGGCGCGTGTGGCGTGGAACTCCCCCTCGGCTATCGACGATATTACATGGAACGCCGCAGCCGGAGTGAGATATTTCGGCTACCGCAGAATGTATCTGCCGTGGGGCGACGGCTTCTTCGCCTCTCTGACCGGAGGCCGGGAGACGCATTTCGATCTTGACGCCGGTTTCGCTTTCCCCACCTCGTCGAAATCATCGCTCGGCATCGACCTTGAGGCCGACGTGCTCGGTTATGCCGCCTATAAGAACCGCGACGGCGTGTATGCCGACGCAGCCTCTTTCATCACCGATGCTCCCGACACCTACGGCATGGTGTCGCTCTCCCCCTATTACCGCTTCACTCGCTCGCGTCTCGACATACGCGTGGGCGCAAGAATCGACCTGACCTTCAACGCCGGCACCGAAGGCGACCGCTACCGCGTGTTCCATATCGCTCCCGACGTGAAGCTCGACTATAACGCCGGGCCGGCGTCGCTCTTCCTCCATCTCATGGGAGGCAACACTCTCCATACGCTCGCCGGCACATATGATCTCGACTATTACCAGGCTCCGGGAATCTTCTCAAGCGCGCCGACATACACTCCTCTCGACGCCAAGGCGGGAGTAACGTTCGGGCCGTTCTCCGGTTTCCACGCCGGTTTCGACATAGCGTGGCGCACAAGCCGCGGGCAGTACTGGGGAGGTCTATACCAGATGGCTCTCAACGGCATCGACCCCGTGATCTACGGAGCTCCCGGAGAAATCGACGGCCAGACCGTGGCATACTCATACAGTCTTGATGCATCGTCGAGACTCTCGGGCATATCGGTCGGCCTGCAGGCCGGCTATGACGCCGGACGCTATTTCAGCATCTCCGCTTCAGGGCACTATCAGCCGCAGAACGGCACGAAGGGATATTTCAACGGCTTCGACCGCCCGCGCTGGGTGGCTGACGCCTCCGTCGAGACAAACCCCTGGAGCTCGCTCCGCTTCCGCGTGGGTCTCGACTGGCGCGGAGTGCGCTCATATCCGATACAGACCTGGCACCCCGGATCATCGGAACTCAACGGCGGCCCGGTGGTGATGCTGAGGATTCCCGACCTGCTGATGCTCAATCTCGGAGCCTCTTACGACGTGACCGACAGCTTCGGCATATGGATCCAGGCCGACAACCTCCTCAACCGCGACAATCTCTACGCCCCGTCGCTCCCCGAACCGGGCATACGCCTCGCAGCCGGCATCGACCTGAAATTCTGAACAGAAGCGGGCCGCCATACGTTAATTGTCTAAAACGACAGATAGAATGAGCACAGACAGACTCACACTCGCATATCTCAACGAGGACGACCGCGCCTACGGGCTCGCCGGAATGGCGATCTCGCTGGCCGCTCTCGACGCCATCGACCGGATAGCCGGCGTCTCGCTCGACGCCGAAGGCCCGATGGTATCTTTCTCTCATGAATATTATTTCTCGGGTTCTCCCTCGATCTCCCCGAAATCGACGTGGAACAATCTGATCCACAATTTCTATATCACATCGGCCATGGTGGTCTCGAACGTGATGGCACGCTCGATGGTACGCCTCGGCACCGAGGTTCCCGACGAGATTCTCGCCGCCATCCGCAGCGAAATGGAGGCCGAGGGCGCCGACACATGCTCGCTCGACGCCGACGAGGTGGAATCGCTCTACCGCAAGACAACCACCGGCATGCGGCGCATCTTCGCCAACCGCCGGCTTCATCCTGCCATCGAGGACTTCGCGCGCACGCTCTCGCGGCGCCGCACGCTCTCGGGCATGGAGATATATGACGAACTCCGGTCTCTGCGCCTGATCTGATGGAAAGAGAAGAGATGACCGCAGGCCGGATGACCGTCAAAGAAATGCAGATAGCCGTCGACCGATGGATCCGATCCATCGGCGGCGGCTATTTCTCTGAACTTACCAATATGGTTATCCTCGCCGAGGAGACCGGCGAGCTTGCGCGGATCATGGCGCGCGTCTACGGTGACCAGAAAGCCAAGCCGGGCGACATAACCGACCCTGTGGCCGACATGCGCGGTGAGATGGCCGATGTGCTCTGGGTGCTTCTCTGTCTGGCCAACCAGACAGGCATCGACCTTCAGGAGGCGTTTGAGGAGACTATACGCAAGAAGACGCTGCGCGACCGCGACCGATTCAATCGAGAGTGAACGTGATGTTCATCTCGGCGGTGCTCTCGACAGGTGTGCCGTTGTCGGAGGCGGGAGTCCACTTCGGCATCTGCTTCACAAGCCGTATCGCCTCACCCTCGAGATCAGGATCGACCATGCGTTTGATCTTGATATTGCCTATGCTGCCGTCGGCCTTGACGGTGAAGGCCACCGCCACCACTCCCTCTATGCCGTTGTCGCGCGAGGTCTGCGGATATTTCAGGTTAGAGGCTATGTATTCCTTCTCGGCGGCCTCGCCGCCGGGAAAACTCGCCGGCGTCAGGGCGAAAGCCCCTGCCGATATGCCGGCCACCGCCGCGAGTGTCATCAGTATCTTCTTCATGATTCTGTTTTTATTTCACAGGATGAAGCGTGTCACAGACCCGCCCCGCTCCTGCTGTTCATAGGTTAGACACAGCCGGCGGCAAAAGGTTTGCTTCCACACGCCACCCGTTGCATGCTGCCGGCCGTCAGCCGTCGATATCGCCTGTGCCCTGTTCGATCTTCGTGGTCTTTACCGACTTGAGTCCGCGGGCGTGTATGTCGCCGCTGCCCTGCATTGTCAGCGTCGCTGTAGTCACCTCTCCCTGCACAGTTATGTCGCCCGAGCCCTGGCAGATCGCCTTGAGCGATACGGCCTCTATTCCTCGGAGCGATATGTCGCCCGAGCCCTGAAGCAGGGTCTCGACGGTCGATGCGGAGAGCTTGCGGACTGACATGTCGCCCGAGCCCTGGAGCATGTAGCGCTGCGATGTCGACATGGCCTCTCCGACCGATATGTCGCCGCTCCCGGTGCAGGTCATCTGGAGCGTGGTGCATTCTACTGTGCCGACTGTTATGTCGCCCGAGCCGAACATCTGCATCGACACGTTGGGGGCCTCGACGCGATCGGCCTTGATGTCGCCCGATCCGTAGCAGAGGAATGACCCGACAAATGTGCCTGTCACCTCGATCTTCACTCCCGCGCCCGACACTGTGTCCCATCCGGACTTGTCTGATTTTACCTTGACGGTCAGACTGTTGCCCGATGTAACGAAATACATCTGGTCGAGCAGCGACTCGGGTCCGGTCACGGTGACCGACGGTGAGCCGATCTTGTATACGATATCGGCCGACGTGTAGTTGGCGATCTTCGAGAGCGATCGCGAGACATGGATCGTGCGTTTGCCGTTTCCGCTTCGCAGGGTGCGCGTCACTGTTGTCTTCTCCTTATGTCTGCCCGACTCCTTCTTGCGGGCGGCGCATCCGCACGGCATGAAAACCGCCGCCATAAGGGCTATGCAAAGTATCTTTCTGTTCATGGCACTATGTTTTATCTTTCATTCGCTCTTTCGATTTCATCAAGAAGCGTGCCGCAGGCATCTTCGAGCAGGTCGAGCACAAGATGAAAACCGGCCACTCCCTCGTAGTATGGATCGGGCACCGAGTCGTATTGCGGATGGCGCACTGCGAAACCGGTCATTCTGACAATCCGGTTATCGCGCTCCACAGTGTCGGCAAGACGCCTGAGTCCATCCATGTTGCTGTCGTCCATACCGGCCACGATGTCGAAGTCGTCGAGATCGTAAGGCCGGATCACGCGCGACCGGTGGTCGAGCCTGTATCCTCTTGAGGCTGCCGCCTCGCGCATGCGCCTGTCGGGCATGTCGCCGGCGTGACCGCCGTAGAATCCCGCCGAATCGCATTCCACGGCGATTCCGCGTGCGGAAGCGAGACTTTCGGTTATCCCCTGCGCCGCCGGACTGCGGCAGATGTTGCCCAGACACACGAACAGGATTCTCGGAGCGCGCTCTTCGGCTGCGGCCCTGCGCACGGCCTCGGCCACAACGTCACGCGCGCGCTCTGAAGGTCGTCGGTTATTTTCAGTCTTCATATGCGTTCTCTTTTGCTGTCATTCTTCCTGCCATTTCGCGGGCGGCAGCCTCCCAGTCGATATCTCCGAGGCCGCTCAGGGCTTCGGTGATAGACTCTCCGAGGGTATATCCGAGAGTGTCGCAGAGCTGTTCGAGGTCTCCGAGTTCGCCGAGTTTTCCGAGTTCGCCGAGACTGTTGAGCGACATCAGTGTCTGCGAGCCGGGCGTGGCCGGCACGTCGCTGTCGGAATATGACGATGATCCGCGTTCGAGCCCCTTGATCCAGTCGATCACGACGATCTCGCATACGTTGGGGGCGTCGCTGTTCCAGATGATCATCTGGGTGATCTTGTCATCACCCATGAACTTCTCGTAGACCACATATTCCTGGTGTCCCTGTGTGGTCTTCATCACGACCTCCACATCCTTGTTTTTCTTAAGGTAGTCCTTAAGTATGGCGCGGGCCTTGTTCACGGCCTCTTCGGAATAGCACTGATAGGAATAGAGCGACGAGAAGCCCCTGCTGAGATCCATGGCGTGCTGGCCTGAATTGCTGCGCCACCGCTGCTTGTTGTGGGCGAAACGCCCTGAGACGTATGTGCATTCCACATGGTTCATCTCGGCGAGCTGTGCGAACACTTCCTCGGCCAGAGCTGTGCCGGGCATGAGCATGAGAGCCGTCAGGGCGAGAGAAACGACTGCGGGCCGCAGACGGGCGATATAGTTTACTGGTATCATATGGCTGATCTTTATCCGGTTTGACATCTGTTCAGTTATAAAGTTTAGTTATTTCCATTTCATACTGTGCGTTAATGTCGCTGACGCGATAGGCCTCCTCGGCCAAGTTGCCTTCGAGCCGCGCGAAGACAGAACCCATTATCGCCTCTGCCTCGCGCTCGTCGCTGACCACGTGGTAGTTTCCGGCAAGCAGACGCGCCTCTTCGGCTTCTGAGAGGTATATCCCGGAGTCGTCATCGGCGTAATCCGAAGACGAGTCAACCTGTGGGGCTGCGTGACGGCGGACTGCGGCGCGCTTCGCGCCTGAGCGGTGTTTCCTTTCTTGCGGAACAGGAGCGGCTGAGGCGATCGCCTCCTGCGCCGCAGGGGGGCAGACGGCAACTGCGCTCTCCGGCTTTTCCACAGTTTCGGAGTTTGCGGCCACACTCTTTTCATTTACGGCGAGTGCCGGGCCAGATGATGTGACGTCCTGTCCTGGCTCTGTGAGTGTCCTGACCGCGAGTATTCCGGCAAGAAGGCATGCGGCCGCACCGCAGACGCGTATCAACCGGCGGCGCCACACGTGGCGGGCCGGGGCTACCGCCCGCTCTTTTGCCATCTCGGCCTCGACTGCCGACACCACACGATCCGAATATTCTTCGGGCATGGGTGGCATGTCGTCAGTGACCCGGCCTATCGCGCCGAACAGCACGCGTTCGGCCTCAAGATCGTCGGGCAGACCGGTGGCGGAGGAGAAGAACTCCACAAGGCGGCGTTCCTCGCCGGGTGTGGTTCCGCCTCCATACCAGCGGTCGATTATCTCTCTTATTTCTTTATATTCATTCATGTGAGGAAAGATTTATCCTGATGTTGATGCAAGCAGTTCACGCAGGCGACGCCGCCCCCGCGACAGAAGCTGCCGCACATTGTTTTCCGTATTGCCTGTCGCACGGGCGATCTCGGCATTGTCGAGTCCTCCGAAGGAACTCATTCTTATCACTTTTCCCTGACTGCCGGGCAGCGAGTCGATCAGTGTCTCGATGCGCCGCCGCGTGTCTCTGTATTCGGCCGACGATTCCTCTTCGGGAGTCTTAAGCTGCTCGGCCTCTTCGAGTGCCACCGACGGCTTCCGGCGTCGGAAGGCCGATATGCATTCGTTGCGGAGGGCGGCCATGCAGTAGAGTTTCAGTTCGGTGTCATCGTCAGGAATCCGGTCGCGCCGCCGCCAGAGCCTCACCTGCGTCTCCTGCACGGCGTCGGCGGCATCGTCGGGCGGCAGGCCCGTCTTCAGCGCGACTCCGTACATGAGGTGCTGAAGTGGCAGCACGCGTTGTCGGAATTCCTGTTCTGTCATCATCTTACGCTCTCTTCTCTATGCAGTCCGGTCTGTCGGCAGGGCCGACCGGTCATTTGCCACCTCCCTGGCCTCCTGTCTGCGAGCCTGAAGACTCTTTCTCTATATTGGCGGCTGTCTTCCTGACTCCGGCCTTGAGGCCTCCGAATCTGAACGAAACGCTCAGTCCTACATTCCACTGGCTGTAGGTGCCGCGGTTTGTATATCTCACGCTCTCGTCGCTCTGGGTGTAGCCGTTGGTGCGGCGAGCCGGCAGTATGTTGCCGAGACTGAGCTGCAGCGTCAGTGCGTCATCCTTGAGGAACGACCGGCTTGCGCCGAGGCCGTAGTAGTAGCCGTTGTCGTCGCCCTTGCTCTGCAGATCCATCCAGGGGGTGTAGAACCCGCCGTAGCAGCTGAGGCGAACCCTGCAGGGGAGCGTGTAGTTGACGTTGGTGTTGACATAGTACTGCCACCCGCAGTTCTTGGCTGTGATCATCTCGTTTTCGGCAAACATGTAGTTGTAGCTTGCCGAGAGATAGAGCGACCAGCGCAGGTTGTCGGTAACGTTCCAGTCTCCGTTGAGGTCGGTCATGAAGGAGTGGGACTTTCCTATGTTGGCATATGTGGAGTTGAGTATGTCGTCTTTCATGAAGATAACGTCGTTGATCATGTTATCGACATAAAGGTAGCTGACTTTCGCGCTTCCCGAGAACTTCCCCCCGTAGTTCGAATAGGTCAGGGAGACTCCGTGGCTCTTCTCGCTCTTGAGACGCGGATTTCCGTATGATACCTTGCCGGGGGTCAGCACGTCGACACATGGATTGAGGTTCCAGAGCTGGGGACGCGATATGCGCGTCTGGTATGCCATGCGCAGGCTTGACGCCCCGGTGAAGTTGTAGCTGACGGCGGCGTTGGGCACTATGTCGTTCAGGCGGGTGGTGAAGTCGGGGTAGTCGCCGATTCTGTATTTCAGGCCCATACGTGTGTGCTCGTAGCGCAGACCGGCCTTGAGACCCCACTTGCCGAGCGATCCGGTCCATGAGGAGTAGAGTGCGTAGATATCCTTGAACTGGCTCACGTCCACCCGCAGTTCCTCGGCCATGACGGCGTCGGAGGCGTCTGTGCCGAACCAGGGGAGACGGTCGGAGTCGTTCGGATTCATGTTGGCCTTGGCACCGGCCTCGATCAGATGGCGGCTGTCGAGCTGGTTGGAGTAGTCGATCTGGAATATGTGGGTGCCGAAGTTGCCGGTGGTGCGGTTGGCCGAGAAGGGAGTCTCGCCCGACACGCCGTCGGCGTCGCTGACGGTATAGACTGTGTTCTGGTGCTGCCGCGAACTGTCAAATTCGTAAGATGCGACGAGCGTATGGTCCTGGCGGCCGAACGCATGCTGGTATGAGGCCGACAACCCGACACCGTTGTAGCGTCCCGTGATATCGGTATTGCGCAGCAGACTCCAGAGTGTGGTCATGTCGTTGCCGTACATGGCACGATGCTCCACGCCGGTATTGTTCCAGTTGTTGTTGGAATAATTGGCCGACAGTGTGAAGAGGTTCAGTGTGTCGGGTTCCCACGACATGTTGAGGCCGACACCTGTGTAGTCCCAGCCACCTTTTGATCTGGAGTCGCTGCGCTGCAGGTGGTTGGGACCGCCTGTCAGGTCTTCGGTCTCGGTGGTCTGCGTGCGTGAGCGGGGCCACACGTTGCCGTTGTTGTAGCTGACGGTGGCGTCGAGCATCACCTTTCCGGCCTTGGTGCGTGCGTTGACGTAGCCTCCGGCCTGATATGCGTTGACCCATCCCGAAAACTGCGTCATGAATCCCGAGAGGTTCTGCGTCCTGTCGGTCACGATGTTGAGGATTCCGCCTGTGCCTTCGGCTTCATATTTCGCGCCGGGTTCGGAGATCACCTCTATCTTTCTGATCGACGCGGCGGGCAGAGACTTGAGCACGGTCTTTATGTCACCTTTGAGCATCGGGTCCTCGCGGCCGTTCATGAGTATCTTGAAGCTCGACTGGCCATTGACCTTTACGTTGTCTTCGGCGTCGACCGACACTCCGGGCACCTTGCGGAGTATGTCGAGTATGTTGGAGCTGCCGGCCTCGGGGTCTTCGATTACGTTATATGTGAGTTTGGCGCCGTCGCTCTGCACGAGTTTCTTCTGCTGCACGATTACGAAGTCGTCGAGTTCGGTGTATCCGGCCATGCCGACAGTGTCGGCATCGAGGGCGTCCTGAACGGTCTGTGTGGAACCGGCGGCCTCTGTGGCCTCCGGTTCCGCAGCTATTGAATATAGGTATGAGATCAGTATGAGAGCCGTGACGGCTATGGTTTTCAGGTTCATAGTGGCGTTCATATGGTTTAGGTTGTCTTTAGCCGCTTGCGCCGGCCGCTTTGCATCCAGGCCTGCAGTGCCTGTCCACACCCACGTAACGCCGCGACCTTCCCGTCTGTGACACCAGGCTGCAAAAAAATCATGTCTTAGGAAAAATCCGAAAAATTCGTTATCTTTGCATCTCCGACAGCATGCCCTCGTCATAAACGGACAACAGACTTGCAGACAACGCTTTTTCACTTTTCAAATTATTCACTTATAATGATTCACCAGCTATGATGAAATCACTTATCGCGGCAGCGGCAGTAGCTGCCGGCATTTTCACGCAGGCATGCACGGCAGATGCAAAACCGGTTTACGGCAACATCGGCTATGATGGCGCTATAATCTACACTGACGTTTCCGGAAAGACCAAAAGCGGAGACAAGCTCCTCTACGGAGAGATCGTCGAATATGATGACAACGCAAAGACTCCTTTCGTAAAAGTCCGCAACATCGCTACCGGCAAGGAGGGGTACGTAGACACTCTTGCGATCAACGAGGCGCAGTATCCGCTTGAGGCTCCCGAGGTCATGGCCTCTGCTCAGAGCGAGTGCTTGCTGCTCAACATCGAGACCGTACAGGGTGGCGAGACCACTTCCGGCTGGGTGTTCTGGAAACATGGCAACGGCGTGAAGGCACTCAACAGCGTGACAACGGCCTACAACAACGGCCGTATGTATACGAATGAGAACTACTACATCGGCGAGATACACCACGGATATATCCTGCTGACCGAACAGGTCGGATATGACGCCGACAAAGGGGAAAGACTCGAGACGCCGATAGTGGTGTATGAGGATATCGCCAGCAGAGCCGGCATATTCGAAAGCGGCAAATGCTATACTCCCGGTGGCGCGTTAGGAGGATTCGACACCGACGGCTGGGAATAATGACCTCTTAGACCCCATCCCACAAAAAATAATACCCATATCACAACACCGCTCTTGTGGACCAGGCGACCGGCAGGCGGTATCCGCTGATTTATTCGGATGGTTTCCCTAAAGAGCCGGCGCGTTATGTCTTTGAAAAAGAGATGACAGATCTCAGAATGCCAGTCAAGCTCGTGTTCGGGCCGTTGCCTGAAAATGTCAAAGAAGTGCGGCTCGACAATCTGGGTCTCTACGACATAGAGATCGGCAGAGTCCCGGTGATGCCCGACAGCTCGGTGACCGGATTCTTCGTGAACAAGAAGAACAAGGAGGGAACCCTGCGACTTGACGCAGTCATCGACAACGGCACGAATACATAACTGTATTTCTCTTACACTCCGGCAAGTTCCAGCGGCCAGAAGATCAGTATCAATAAATAGAAGACGGTTCTGAAAGACCGGGCCACAGGCAAGACTTACCCCCTCAATGACTTTCTGGGCATAACCGAGACACCGCAGAAAACATTTGTGACATACGACAATATCAGACCCGAATATTCAGAAACCGCGGGATTCCTCCTGTCGTTTCCCCCGATGTCGGCGGCGGGAGTAAAATCATTCGACTATTCGGAAGGCAACTGGCTCATCGAAGACATCACCCTGTCCGGACGCGATTAATCGCGTCCACCGCGTCCCGGGCCGTCGGGGCCGTCGGGACCGTCGGCGGATTCCGACATCAGGCGGCGAAGGTAGACGGCGGTCGGCTCGGTGACGGCGAGCTTCCTGCGCAGGTTATACTTGATGTTGTCGACGGTGCGCACACTGCGGCTCGTCATGCGGGCGATATCTTTAGAATTGAGATTGAGCAGCACGTAGGCCGCCATGTTCATCTCCGTCTTGGTCAGATCTGGATGCCGCAGGGAAAGCCTGGTATACAGGGCCTGGTTCGTCTCGTCGAACTGGGTCCTGAAGTTTTCCTGCAACTGCGCGATCCCGGCCGATTCCCTCAGCACCGACTCGATCGACCGCAGCCTCTCCTCGGCCGATGAGGAGTCTCTGCGAACCTCCGAGCGGATGGTGATCAGCATCGACTCGGTCTGCGCTGCCGCCAGCGAGACATTGCACAGTTCCTTCTTACTTTCCGACAGTTCTCCGGCCACAGTCTCCTTCTCCTGCTCGGAAAGCCGCATTCTCATCTCCATGCTTCTCGAACTGCGCGACGCCCGGATCTTCATGACAAGTATAATGCTTATGGCCACAAGCAGCACAATCACGCACACAAGCGATATGATCACGATCCTGTGAACTCTCGACTCGGCAGACTCGACTCTTTTCTTCAAGGCACTGTAGTCTTCGAGCGAGATCATTTCCGACATCATGGAGTCTATCAGCCGGCTGTCGGCTCTCGCCACGGAATCCTCGAGCATGATCGCCTCGCGCAACCTCTCCGACGCCTCACGCCATCGGCCGAGTCCGTGAAGCGCGTCGCCCTCGGCATGGAGCAGCATGGCGCGTATCTCCGGATTGTCGGCGTAGGCCGCCGCATCCTCATATTCACTCATTCTGTCAAGTGCGGCCTGATGGTCGCCGCGGTTTATGTCGATTGCCATGAGTCGGAGAAGTATCGCGGTCTTGTTCGGATTGAAGTGTGGCACATCGAGTGCCTTGATGAAGTATTCGCGGGCCTTGTCATCATATCCGCTGTCTTGCCACAGAGTCCCGCCGAGACCCAGCCACGCTATCCTGAACGCCGGCGAGACCGACCTTGCTCTTTCCGACAGCCGCCACTGCCTCATCGCTTCCGTCATGTCTTCTTCGCTCTGGGCAAGTACAGCCATGGCCATATGCAGACGCCCGTAGCTCTTCTCAAACGTCTCCCGGCCGCATCCTGTCTCGATCACCTCAAGCGTCTCCTCTGCCTTGCGAAGGGCTGTGCGGGCATACACGGCGTTGCCTGTAGCGCAGAAGATGTCGTTCATGCCGAGATATGCGTTTAGATCGTAATACCGCAGACTGTCGGGCTTGGGCAACTCGATCATTGCGTTCAGTTCGTCGAGACATTCCTTGTATCTGCGGCATCCGAGAAGTCCGGTAGTATAATACCGGCCAAGTCTCAGCTCCTCCGGCAGCGTCATCTTTTTTCCTTTCTCGCGCTTCATCCGGGCCGCCTCTTCAAGAAGCAGTCCGAACCGGCCCTGACGGCTGAGTTCACCAAGCCTTTCGAATCCGGAGTCTACGGCTCCCAGACAAGACGCGGCGCAGAGAATGGCAATGAGCAGCAATAGAGTCTTTTTCATGCCGCAAGTTAATAAAATCACCCGGAATAATCATCTCCTGTTCATGATATATCAGCAGTCCGCCCTTGTGCCGTCATATTGATACCTGTCTGACTTACTGTAAATTATCATTTTATGAGTAAAATATGAGTAATTTTTGTGACAAATCAGGGAAAAAGCGGGAAGGGAATAATTTTGAAATAACCGCGTCGGCTTTTTAAATTTGTGGCAGGTCTGTTGTCGGAAGACGTTACGCCACAGGCCGGACAAAGGTTTCATCTCCTCAGGCGTAGAGGAATCAAGCCCATATGATCATGAACAAGATCTTTACATTCATTCTCATGGCCGCCATATTCGCTCCGGCATATGGCCGTCAATCCATCGTGACACGACATGCGGCGAACGGCGAGAGCCGGTCTGTCACTATCGACGCCGAGGGCGACATCACAAGTCGAGACTTCACGAATCGCGAAAGACCTAAGGTTAAAGCCCGCCCCGGCGTCAAGGCGGAACAGGAGGAAGAGGAGACACCCAAGACGATCTATGTCAGGGTCACCTGCCCCGACGACATGGAACCGGTATGCGTCAGGCACGGTTCCGCATACTTCGGCGAGACAGCCTACTGGGAAGAGGGTGAGGAGGTGACTGTGCTTGAACTGACCGGATCGCTCGATTCCGACAACAACATCCTGACCGCCGAGTTCAAGAAGAAAGATTATTCCGGTGATAACAAATGGGCTGTGATCAGAAATTTTGATGAACTTAGCGACGGAATGGAAGTCACATTCGACGGAGCGGATGCCTGCAACGCATATTCTTTCAGCTTTCTGAATCCGGACGGGGAGCGTCTTGCTCCCGACCATTATATGGTCGATGCCGTCACTAAGGAATATACCCTGCTTGAAAAGGGGAACATAGTGGACGCCATGGGCACGATATTCGTGTATAGCGGGAATCACCAGTTCACTGTAGTTGACCAGATGTTCAGTCTGATATGGCGCTCCTATTCCGACGGACGCAGCGACCGCAAGTATATTGACGCACCAGTGTTTTATCTCAACGACCTTCCCGAGGGCATGGGAGTGTGCGGCGAACTGAGAGTCACGGAAAGTCAGGAGGGAAACAATCTCTCCGCACTGGTCATCACGACCCCCAACACAAGGACTCCGGGAGAAGTGACCAACAATCCTGATGAGTATTCCGAGTTGGTTTCTGTGTTCATGCCCGACGCCGCTTTGGAAGGCGGGAGTTCTATTACGGTAAATGTCAGCACTGCGGTCAGCGGATTCATATGTACCGGAGGTGCAAACATATATGACGCAGACTGCACACCCGGTCAGGCTGTGACATGCAGGACAAACCTGTGTCTGCACCGGGCCTCGATGCAGGACTTCGATGTCATGCAGGGTCTTTACAATCCGAATCTTGCACATGAGTATTCTGAAACCGGAATAGTATCGCAGTTTTTGATGCAGGAAAACAGTTCTCCAGTGTACCGCCATTTAAACAAGACTTTCGGCGATCCGCAGCAGGAACTTTATACAAGGACATTCGGGTATTGGGATGACCAGGATCTGTTCAAGGTGATGAACGGCAAGCTGCCTGCCGCAGTTTCGGGTTACGACTACATCCTCGGCAATTGCGCACCGCTTCTTGCCTCTATCGGCATATGGCCGGAATCTTATGGCCCGATGCCTCAGGAATACGCCGGTCGCGTTATGGATATGGGCTGGTTCGGCGCATCATACTGCGGACGCGCAGGTGAGGTTCTTCTCCAATTGACCGAAACCGCTCAGGTAAGACAGTCGCAAGAGGGTGCGGCCCAGACTTTCGCGATCGATGTGGACGGCGCGCCTGTGGACGGATCGGTGCAGTCGCACAACAGTTCCGTGATGCTCTGCAACACTGACAAGGCCGACTGGGTGCCACCGACGGCGCAGTTGCTCTGGTTTACCGACGGCCCGCTCGTCACGGATCATTTCGAGACACCGACCAACGCCTCGCTGCATCTCTATGCGGCCGATTTCCGCTACGTTCTCAATGACTCGATGGACAAGGACATGATGGAGGCCTATCCGCTCTCGTCGGTCAAGGTGGAGTACGCTCCCCACGGCAGCTCAGCGTTTACTGAGATCGAGGTGTCGGAAAACGCCGACATGTTCTTCGTGCCCGGCTACGGCTACTGCTACGAAGGTTCTCTCGCGGGTGTGGACCGGGGATCATCCGACGGCTGGATGGATCTGCGGATCTCGCTCGCCGACGATTCGGGCAACACCCAGACCCAGACACTATCGCCGGCGTTCCGCGTCGACTCGCTGGCCGGCGTGGAAGCAACGGCAGCCGACGACAGTGCCCCGCTACTTTACGACCTTCAGGGAAGAAAAGCCGCCGCCCACCCCGCGCCCGGCATCTACATCCGCCGCACCGGCGCCCGCACCGAAAAAGTGACAATCAGATAACCCACCCGCTTCCGACACGGCAGGGGGACGCGATCAATCGCGTCCCCCGCGTCCGGAGTAACCCCCCGATTAACCGCGTCTCCCGCCTCGAAATGAATCGAATCCTTCATGACCGGAGCAGCGGCTTTCCAAGCCAGTGAAAAACTAAAACACTGACAGTCATATTCCAAGCAACCATCTCCAGGCAGACAATACATGGATCTCCATACCGTTGTCAAGTTTGATTTCCTCACTGCTGTCAGACGTTATGATAAAAAGATTATCGCAACCGGTAGCTTCAGCAGCCTCGACAAGTCCGTTGATCTCGCGACGTCGTGTCTCCTCATCTCCCATATCCCATGTCACTTGAATCAACCGACTGATCTCCACGCCGCTCTGAACCACAAAATCACATTCACCTTTTCCCTGATAATAAAATATACGGTCAACAGGAGTTCGATGGCGGTAAAGCTGCAGAAATACGGTGTTTTCAAGTTTCTTGCCATCATCCCCGCTCATCGGCAACAACACCGCATCGCGCAGACCATTGTCAATACAATAATATTTCGGCTGTGAACTTTCTATTTTTTGCAATGATTTGCTGTAATTTGGAACACGCAGGAACATAAAAATGCCGCATGCATGGTTAGCCCACTCATACAGATCATCTTTGCTTACTTTCAGACCTCGTGACTTGATATCGCCATGTATGGCACGGATGGAAGTCGGCTTTGTCAGATTTCCCATTATACGCTTCAGGTAGTATCTAAGTACCTCAATATTCGACAGGCCGTAGTGTTCTACCAGATCCTTCAACAGCATCGTGTCAAAATATGTCTGCAACCTCTTCACCTTTTGCAATGGATTTTGCGTGAGCACGACTTCGGGAAATCCCCCTTCGTTGTTGTACTCAAAAAACGCATTGCGAAGCTTAGCAAGGTCAGATTCCAGCCAACTGTCGGTCTTTATTCCCTTAAAACCGCAATATTCTTTGAAAGAAAGTGGCAATGTCTCTTCTTCCTCGGGCCAACCGCGCAAGACTGATTTAAGCTCACTGCCAAGCATTGTCGCATTACTGCCGCTGATATAAATATTCTTGGAATAGTGTTTATAAAGTCGCATTACAAAATATTCCCATCCTTCAATCAGCTGTATCTCATCGAAGAACATATATACTGATGCCATTTCCATATCCGGAAACATCTCACGATATGCTTCTATGACAAGGTCCAGATCATCAGACGTCATACGCACAAGACGCTCGTCATCAAAACTCACCCATAGAAACTGTTCACGCTTCACGCCAGAGGCAAGAAGATCGTTTACTGTCGCCTCCATTCTTGATGTCTTGCCACAACGCCTCACACCCGGGATCGTGACAATTTTCCCACAATTTACCGGAAGCTGGTTTTCACGCTTTATCAGATCAGTCGGAAACTCCGCCTGACGCATCGCGATCTGTGTCTTGATATATAATTTATCCATACTGTCCTAAATTTTAGGACAAAAATAATCATTTTTGTCCTAAAATTTAGGACATACGCGAATTATTTTAAAAAACAGGCCATATTTATTATTAAACAAGCTCTTACTCAATCGCGACCGCTATTACCACATATTTTATTAAACAAGCCCTTACGACTATTCAGCGTGTTTGCCGATCACAACATCATCCTGTACGGACGCGATTAATCGCGTCCGCGCCGTCCGGGTAACCCAACGATCCTGTCACAACAGCCAGCCGACTGTTGTGACAGGATCGTATTGCATCGCCTCGCAAGTTCCGGCGGTTTCAGACAGCCGCCGGACTGCCCGGACGCGATTAATCGCGTCCCTACTGTCGTTGTTGCGTTATCTTGCGGGGGCGGCCTGTGCCGTCCACAACTATGAACGGGGTTCCGTCTTCGGGCGCCGACGTGAGGCGCGTGCCCTGAAGGCTGTAGTAGCCGGCGGCCCGGTGCGAATCGTCGGTCACGGAGCCGATGCCGGCACCGGGAGCCTCGACGTTGAACGTCACTTCGCCGTTCTCGACCCTGATCCACACGTGGTCTTTGGCGACATTCCAGGGGAGCGTCCACCAGTCGGTCAGCGGGCCGCCTTTCACCACCGGACGCATGCAGTACGTGCCGTCGGCAATCCCGGCGGGGAACGTGGCTTTCGTGTATATCTTCTTCGCCTCGCAGGTGCCGAGCGAAAGATCGCTGACCTTGATTGTCTCTCCGGTCACGCCACTCTCGTCAGCGGCGAGCAGACAGCCGAACTCCAGATCAAGAGCCGACTGGCAGAAATTCAAGACCTCACCCGTCACGGTGAATTTCTCGCCCGCGCGGGTGGAGCGGGTGATGACGTCGAACTTGCCGGCGCGTCCGGTCACGGCGGGAAAATAGATGCCCGTGCCCTCTTCGGGATCAAGATCGGCCTGGATCGACTGGCCGTAGTTGAATCCTAACGATCTCGACGAACCGCCCGTGCCCTGCACCGTCGGCTCAAGGGCATCGAGAAGGAACCAGCCGTCGCTCATGCCGCCCCATCCCCAGTTGAAATGAAAATAACCCTCCCCAAGATAACCGTCACACACGAAGGCGTGCCCTTCGTTGGCCGATGTGACACCGCAGTAGATCAGCGCGCCGTGGCGCGAGAGCTGATCGTAGACGAAATCCTCCCATGTCATGCCGGGGGGCGCACGGAAACAGTCGCGCTCGGCGAGACGCACTCCGGCGTCGAAGCCGAAATGCTTCCACAGGGCGTAGGGCATGTAGCCGTCGAACGAACCGCTGGCCGAGGTGCCGTAGATCATATCGACCGATATGCCGCAGGCATACATCAGCCGCGCCACCTCTGCTGCACTCTCAGGCGTGTATTCCCCGGTGTAGTCGTCGGCCATGACGCTGTAGTCAAACGGACGTTCGGCGAAATCGAACTCAAGGATCTCGGTCACTTTCTCCCAGTCGTCCGACATATACCCGAACTCCATGGAGTGTACGCCCTCTCCGAGACCGGACCATGCATAGTGCCTGAGCACCTGGGCCATGGCCGTGGCCACGCATCCGGTCACGCACCGTCGGGAGCCGATGACAGGGCAGAGATCATTGTAGGGCGCGTCCTGGCTCCAGCGCGTGGTCAGCGTCGGGCCTACGGGTTCGCGGTTCTCCTCTCCGTCCGACTGCCGGCGCGCACGCAGGGCGGGATCGCCCGCACGGATGGCATCGGCCTGGCGGGCATAGAGGTCAAGCTGCGTCCGAAGTCCGCACGGTATCTCTCGCTCATCGAAGCCACCGGTGTCAGACCAGCCCAGAAGCGCGGGCAAACGATCGTCGGCCGACACGACCAGAAAGCCATCCTCTCCGGCTCCGAAAACATACGATGCCGGTCCGGTCTCTCCTTCCGAAGTATGGAGAAGTCTTGCATCTCTGTCCGCGACGGCGCGGGCGGCCGCCGCGACGGCGCGCTCCGTGCGGAGACGGAGCAGCGCCTGTCCGGGTGACAATACCTCCGCCGGCAGCGTGGCTGCCAACATCAGTATCGCCGCTGAAAGAATAATTCTCTTTTTCATGTAGAATCGTCTTGTCTGGTTCATTTCATGACTTTTCTTGTTCCGTTAGAGTCGCGCACTATATAGACGCCTTTCTCCAGACTGGAGACGCTGCGGCCTGCGAGATCGTAGTATACCGCCGGTCCTCCGTCGGCTGAATCGGTGATACCCTCGACCGCTCCGACCGCACTGCCGATCCTGAATGCAGGCGACACCACCTGCTCCTGTGTGTTGCCGCGTGCGTCGGTCAGAGTGACGCGCAGGTCGAACCAGCCGTTGCCGCTCTTGCGGTCGACCGCTGCAGTCGGACATGTATAGAAGTCTCCCCAGCCGGGCAGAAAACGCTTTTCGGGAACGCGTGTCACCTCGAGCGGAACGAAGTCACTGCTGCCGTAGGGCGCGTATTCCACCTTCACACCCTCTTCTGGAAGCTCGTAGAACTGATATGTAACGAACCACTCGCCGAGCGACCAGTTGTTGTCAAGGTCGAAGTCGGCGGCATATATCTCGATCACACCCTCTTCCGGTTTCGCGAACCTGTCGGTCAGGATGCCCGATGTGGTGCGCATGCCGAGATTTGTCATAACGGGAGCTATGTAGTCGTCGGCCGATGTGCCTTTGCGAACACCGATCCTGACCTGCAGAGAGCCTTCCACCTCGCCGTCTACAAGCACGTTGTCGTAGGTATATTTCTCCCACCGCATGTTGTCGGAGTCATAATTGCCCATATTCTTCTCATATTCTACAAGTTCTGTAGCAGAAACATTCCCTTCGCCGTAACGTCCCGTCAATCCGAGAAAAGTCCATGCGAAGTCGGAGGCGAGTTCCGGTATATTCTCATGTCTTACAGAAAGAATCGGACAGCAGTTTCCGAGACGTCCCTCCACCTTTGAATCGTCTATTGCAAGGAAAGGATTCGGCTTGCCGTAGCAGAGAAGCCAGTCGGAATAGTTACCTTCGACGAAATTGAGATAGGTCTCGTAGGGTATGGCTATTCCCTGCTCCCCGCAATGATTCATGGGGAGATACTCGCGTCCGTTGTCGGTTGGCCGCCAATACATGGAGGAGATGCCGAATGTGGATCCCCCCTCATTCTCCGGGCACATATCCTTTGCAAGAATCCGCAACAGAGAGGATGCGGGATCATCAGGATCATTGTGGCACACCGTCAGACGGATATCTATGTCTCGATCCTCGCACATGTAACTTATGTCATTCCCGATTCCGCATACTGTCACACCGTGATCTTCCATCATCAGCTGCGTGCCGAAAACAAGATCAGAAGCTGTGGCCGTGAAATAGGGGGATCGGCTGAATCGCTGGTCATAATCTCTATAACAGGCAGGAGAATTGCGCAACAGGACCTCCGAAGGCTCTCTGGAGTCCGTGCCCTGCCATACGGGCATCTCCACAATCGTGCAGTCTCTTCCCTCCACGGGAGAGTATATTTTTGCATATCCTAACGCGAAATCCGGCCCGCAGTCGTTCATCCATACGTCGCCAAGAGAAGGCCGGAATACAGTGCCGTCGGCAAGTTTTATATTAGTCTCCTTGAATAAGGCGAACCACAGATTGTGATCATTCTTGTGACTCCAGTAGTAGAAACCAAATGATTCGCTATAGTCTCCTTGCTCGACCAGCCTGTCATCTTGCGTCCAGGTCGACACCTTGACCGGACTGCCGTCGCGGTTCAATGACTCGTATCTGATGCGATGCACGCAGTCAGCGACATCGAGCACTACCTTTGACCCTGCCGGAAGCGAGGAGATATCCTTGGCGATGAAATAGATATCCTGCAGACCGGTCTCCTGGTTGATCTGCTTCGGCACAAGGCATGCGAACAGTGAAGAAACGCCATATGGAACCTGACACAGGCCGAGATTCTTCTGCGGAGCGAGGTCGGTGAGATCGAATTCCGTGGCATCAAGAAGCCCCGCACCGATGCGATCCACATCATACAGATTCTCGTCATAACGGATCTCTATTTCGAGAGGTTTCGGTTCACCCATCGTGGCGATACGACGCGGTCCGGCGTTTTTCCTGACTTTTACGGGGGAGACTGTCTCTCCTTTGACCATGCCGCAACGGCCATCCTTACCGGCCTGCCAGTATGTCTTCGATCCGTCGGCTCCGATTGTGTAGACTGCGGTTTCTCTCTTTGCCGTTTCCTGAGACGCGACAGCGGCTCCCGCCACGCCCGTACTCGCGGTCATGGCCGCCATCATAAGAAGTAAGGCTTTCTTCATTGTCATGAGTGTTTAAGGTTGAACGATATTGCAACTCCATGTCTGCGTAATGATGACTGGGGGGTTGCGACGGCAATATTAACGGTAAAAGAATAATACTCCAAAAACAGGACGTTCAAATAATCCATTACAAGCCGGTTTAAGTATCTTCGGGTTATTACTTAATTTCTATTCTTTATATTGGTTTTCAATATTTTACAATACTTAAAATTAATACTTCCCAAGAGCGAGTCTAAAGGATCTGCCAAAAAACACGGGGGCACGTTTGGAAGTTAAGAAAATAATAATTAAATTGCAGACGCAAGTATGTCAAGACCATTCGTCATAGCGGTTATCATGCTTCTTGCCTTGCTGGCGGAAGCGGCTCCCGACTCCCGGCTCGCCACCTCGCTCAAGGAGGATTTCTACCGGGACATGGCGGCACGCGAGGATATCGACCCCGACCTTCGCATCATATGGTTTGACTCGCTGATCAACATGGCCGGCCCCGACAAGGTAGACATCGAGATCAGAAAGGCTGACCTTCTGCGCTCATCTGGACATCCGGAAAAGGCTCTCGCCCTGACAGAGGCGATTCTTGCGTCAAACCGCAGACTGCCGCTCCACCAGCGCCTTCCGCTGCTCTTTATACAGTCGTCGGCACTTGGCGAGACATTCGACCTTTTCAGAAGTCTCTCGGGGTTCGAGCGCATCATCGGGTCGCCAAAGCCCGACAGCCTCAGATACTGGGATCTGAAAGCGGCTCTTTCCATCTTTACCATCTACAGCGACATCAACGACGTCACCATGGCCCGCAAATGGCTCGACAGGGCGCGGTCAATGGCGGCATCATATCCGCTCGAAAAGCGTTTCCGCCAGGACGCCGAGGCCCGCATACACGGTTCGGCAGCCGCACTGCTCATCAACGACAATCTTCTTGACTCGGCCTACAACGAGGTCCGGGCCGTTCGCGAGCTTGCCCTCGACGACGACACCCGGATCGGGGCTCTCCTGCAGATCGCCCAGATCTATATGAACAAAGGGATGCCTGAGGCATCCGAGAAATATCTTCAGGAGGCACTTCAGATATCGGGCGACAAAGAAAGCGGCATGAAGCGATCGGCCCGCCACATGCTGGCAATTGTCCGACTGCGCCGCAAGGATTACGAGGGTGCGATGGATGCCATCTGGTCCAGCCGTCACAGTTCGCAGAAGTCGGGCACATTGTCAAACACACGCGCGTTCTACATCATACGCGGTCAGGCATTGGCCGGACTCGGCTATCTGGCACCCGCCTACAACTCTCTCGACTCCGCTCTTGTAGCCGGAGACTCGATCATAGCCAACATGAAGAGGATGCAGGCGAAGACCGCCGCGCAGAACATCGAGATCTCCGCCCGCGCCGAGAGGGCAGCCGACAATGTGACCCGGCTGCGCGGCTGGCTCGTGGCTCTCGCCGCAGCACTGGCGGCGGCTGCGGTCGCGCTCTCTGTGTCGGTAGCGGCAAACCGAAGGCTGCGGTCGCGCCTCGACCGCTCGCTAAGAACCGTTCGCGAGGCCCGCGACAAGATAAACAGCACAAACCTCAGGCGCGAGGAACAGCTCCGCAAGGAGGAAGACATGAACCGTCGCCACACGTCGCTGATGCTCCGCCTCGCCAATCTCGAGACGCTTCTCGACTCGTTCAAGCGTAATCTCGCCGCCGACAGTTTCGACAAGAAGACGAGAGACGGCTTCATGCGGCAGCTGCGCGAACTCGACGGCAAGGAGAAGATGTGGGATATCTTCTGGATACAGTTCGAGATGACCAACAAGAACTTCATGACTCTGCTCGACCAGCGGCATCCCGACCTGACCAAGACGGAGAAACGCCTCTGCGCCTTCATGCTGCTCGACCTATCGACAAAAGACATAGCGGCGCTGACCGGCAGATCGCCGCGCACCATCGACGTCACAAAATACAACATCCGCAAAAAGCTGGCACTCACCGTCCCGACCGAGAAATACCTCCGCGACCTCGCCGCCGAATCCTGACCGCTATTACCACATATTTTATTAAACATGCCCTTACGACTATTCAGCGTGTGTGCCGATCACAACATCATCCTGTACGGACGCGATTAATCGCGTCCCCCGCGTCGGAAGTGTTCATTGCCGCCGCTGACCCCGGCATAAAAAACCGGATTTGCGTAACTTGATGTTATTTATTAATTTTGCAGTTTGAAGTACTTAGAAAAAATCAAACGAATCACCATATATGGCAAATCATGAACTGAGCGAACAGGAGATCGTTCGCCGAAACAGCATGAACGCGCTCCGCGAGCGCGGCATCGAACCTTATCCCGCAGCCGAATATCCCGTCACAGGCCATACCGCCGAAATCAAAGAGAATTTCAAGGATGACGTGGAACCTCTTCGCGAGGTGTCGGTGGCCGGACGAATCATGAGCCGCCGAATCATGGGCAAGGCTTCTTTCATGGAGCTGCAGGACGCCGACGGACGTATTCAGATCTATGTGTCGCGCGACGACATCTGTCCGGGCGAGGACAAGGAATTCTATAACGTAGTGTTCAAGAAACTCCTCGACATAGGCGACTTTATCGGCGTGAAAGGCTTCGTGTTCCGCACCCAGATGGGCGAGATCACCATCCATGCCAAAGAGATCACCGTGCTCTCGAAGAGCCTCCGTCCCCTCCCCATCGTCAAGATGAAAGACGGCAAGGCATATGATGCGTTCACCGACCCGGAGCTGCGTTACCGCCAGCGTTATGTAGACCTCGTGGTCAACCCCGGCGTGCGCGACATATTCCTGAAACGCACCCGCATGTTCAACTCCATGCGCGAGTATTTCAACTCGTTCGGCTATCTTGAGGTCGAGACCCCCGTGCTCCAGTCGATTCCCGGCGGTGCGTCGGCCCGCCCGTTCATCACGCACCACAACGCGCTCGACATTCCGCTCTATCTGCGCATCGCCAACGAGCTTTATCTCAAGCGCCTTATTGTCGGCGGCTTCGAGGGTGTATATGAGTTCTCGAAAAACTTCCGCAACGAGGGCATGGACCGCACGCACAACCCGGAGTTCACCTGCATGGAGATATACGTGTCGTACAAGGACTACAACTGGATGATGGAGTTCACCGAGAAGATGCTCGAGAAGATCTGCCTCGACGTCAACGGCACCACAAAGGTGCAGGTGGGCGACAACGAGATAGACTTCAAGGCTCCCTACCGACGCATCACCATGACCGACGCCATCAGAGAGAAGACCGGTTTCGACATCACCGGCAAGAGCGAGGAGGAACTCCGCGCGTTCTGCCGCGAGGCCGGAATCGAGACCGACCCCTCCATGGGAAAAGGCAAACTCATCGACGAGATCTTCGGCGAGAAGTGCGAGGGTTCGTTCATCCAGCCGACTTTCATAACCGACTATCCCATCGAGATGTCTCCCCTCACAAAGCGTCACCGCGAGAACCCCGAGCTGACCGAGCGCTTCGAGCTTATGGTCAACGGCAAGGAACTTGCAAACGCTTACAGCGAGCTCAACGACCCTATCGACCAGTACGGCCGCTTCGTCGACCAGATGCGACTGGCCGACAAGGGTGATGACGAGGCCATGATCATCGATGCCGACTTCATCCGCGCCCTCGAATACGGCATGCCCCCCACATCGGGCATGGGCATCGGCATGGACCGTCTCGCCATGCTGCTCACAGGCCAGACCACCATCCAGGAGGTGCTGCTCTTCCCGCAGATGCGCCCCGAGAAGAAACAGCAGCAGAAGGAGGAATCAGAAGAAAAAGACGCCTGACGCGACCGTTATGCCATCACCATTGAAATCAGCCGGACGTGTAGCCGTGATCGGAAGCGGAAGCTGGGCCACCGCCCTCGCCAAGTTGCTGCTCGGCAACTGCGACCGGATCGGTTGGTTCGTACACCGTCAGGACCGCATCGACGAGTTCGTCAGATACGGCCATAACCCGGTGTATCTGTCGGACGTGGCGTTCGACACGATGCGCATCGACTTCACGTCTGACATCAACGAGGCCTGCGACGGCGCCGACACGCTGCTCTTTGTCGTGCCCTCTCCCTACTTCAAGGACACGGCCGACAGGATCTCGGCCGACATATCGGGCAAGAACATCGTCTCTGCGGTGAAAGGCATAGTGCCCGACTCCAACATGATCATCTCCGACTACATGCGTTCGCGCTTCGGATGCCGCGAGGAGAACATGCTCGTAATCGGAGGACCCTGCCACGCCGAGGAGGTCGCGCTCGAACGCCTCAGCTATCTCACCATCGGATGCCGCGACGTGGAGAAGGCCGCCGCTTTCGCCTCGCTCCTCGACGGCAAGAAGATGAAGACCATCGTGTCGGCCGATGTCGACGGCATAGAGTATGCCGCCGTGCTGAAAAACGTCTACGCGATCGCCGCAGGAATCCTGCACGGCATGAAGGCCGGCGACAATTTCCTGGCCATGACCGTCTGCAACGCCGTGCGCGAGATGGCCCGCTTCGTCGACGCCGTCTCTCCGGCCCCTGACCGCGACATCTGCCGCTCGGCATATCTCGGCGACCTGCTCGTCACAGCCTACAGCCGGTTCTCGCGCAACCATAATTTCGGGGCGATGATCGGCAAGGGATACAGCGTGAAGGCTGCCATGATGGAGATGGAGATGGTGGCTGAAGGATATTTCGGCACCAAGTGCATCCACCAGATCAACACCGCCGGCCCGGCGGTCGACATGCCGATCCTCGACTGCGTATACGACATACTCTACCGCAACGCCGCGCCGCGCCGCGCCGTAGAGGCCATAACAGGCTCGTTCACATAAGACCGGAGTCGTTCCGCCCAGGTGCGGAACGACTTCCACTACTTTTAGAGCTTGTTTAATAATAAATGTTGCCGTCAGGGTCGTATAGCTTGCGACGATTTTTGACTTGTGACGATGGAGTGTACTTTACGTACACGACTGAGGAACAAGTCAAAAAGCGGCCAAGATATACGAGACCGGAGGTAACTTCAGAACCGGACAGGCTCTTGTGGAATTGCAAAAAAAATTGAAAAAACTTGAAAAAGATAAGAAACATTACCTCTGACCGGTCATTCACCGGCATATTTCCGCCTGCTCTTCAGTCGTTATGGATCCCCATAACTCCTTCATCGCAAGCGAAAATCTGCTCGGTGACTGACCGCCCTGACGGTAACATTTATTATTAAACAAGCTCTTATTTCAATATCCAACTTTAACATAACCCTTTCCGTTTTTTTAGTGGATGTCCGCATATGGACACTTACACAGGTATTAACCCAAACATACAATAAAAATGAAATCTATAGAACTCAACATCGAAAAAGCTCTCTTTTTCGCAGAGAAGGAATTCAACGCAGCCAAAGATGACGCGCGCCAGGCAATAACCACTCTCGAAGAGGGAAGCGGCGCTGGCAACGATTTCCTCGGATGGGTGAAACTCCCCTCCGAGACCCCGGCTGAACTCCTTGACCGCATCAACGCCACCGCCGCTCGTCTGCAGGAAAACTGCGACTATGTGGTGTGCGTCGGCATCGGCGGCTCTTATCTGGGCGCAAAGGCAGTCAACACCGCTCTCGCCGACAACTTCGAATACTACTACGCTCCGGAGCCCAAGCGTCCGAAGGTGCTCTACGCCGGACAGAACATCGGCGAGGAATACACCGCCGAGCTTGAGAAACTCCTCACCGGCAAGCGCTTCGGCATCATCGTGATCTCGAAATCGGGCACAACCACCGAACCTGCCATAGCGTTCCGCATCCTCAAGGAGCAGCTTGAGAAGCAGGCCGGCAAGGAAGCCGCCAAAGACCTCATCGTGGCGATCACCGACGAGAAGAAGGGCGCGCTCCGCACTCTCGCCACTCAGGAGGGATATGAGACATATGTGATTCCCGACAATGTCGGCGGCCGTTTCTCTGTGCTCACTCCGGTCGGCCTTCTCCCGATCGCCGTGGCAGGCCACGACATCAAGAAGCTCATGGCAGGCGCCGTCGAGATGGAGAAATCCACACTCCGTCCCAACGAAGACAATATCGCCGAGACATACGCCCGCATGAGAAACGCGCTCTACCGCAGCGGCAAGAAGATCGAGATCCTCGCCAACTTCGACCCGAAACTCCACTACTTCGGAGAGTGGTGGAAGCAGCTCTACGGCGAGTCCGAGGGCAAGGAGGGAAAAGGCATCTACCCGGCTGCCGTAGACTTCACTACCGACCTCCACTCGATGGGTCAGTGGATCCAGGAGGGCGAACGCACCATCTTCGAGACTGTCATCTCCGTGGCGAAACCCGCAGTGGAGCGTCGCGTGCCCTCTGACGAGGCGAACCTCGACGGTCTCAACTATCTCGCCGGCAAACGCATCGACGAGGTCAACAAGATGGCAGAACTCGGCACCCAGATGGCTCATGTCGACGGCGGCGTGCCCAACATGCGCATCGTGATCGAGTCGCTCGACGAGCACACCCTCGGCGGCCTGATCTACTTCTTCGAGAAGGCCTGCGGCATCAGCGGCTACATGCTCGGTGTCAACCCCTTCAACCAGCCCGGAGTCGAGGCATACAAGAAGAACATGTTCACCCTGCTCAAGAAACCGGGATATTGATCCCTCACAAACAGCACTACTGCTGCTGAAATAAGCCGCCGACGGTCCGCACCGCCGGCGGCATTGTTTTATATCGTAAATTTAAGTACATGACAAAAATTCGATGTTTTCAAATTTTTGTCATGTACTTAACTTTAAATTACTAAATTTCAGGGACTTTTGCAAATTTAATCACTTGAAAATTAAATATTTAACAGCATAAACTCAATTTTTGTCATCTACTAAAAAACTTGAAAATTAAGCCTTGAACATATTTTCTATTTTTGCCACAACTCCGAGGATGTCCGCAAATGAGGGGACATTATCCTCGTAGATCATATTCATAACCATAGTGTCGTAGTCGCTCTTCCATTCCTCGATAACGCTTTCAGGGGGAGTGAGGGCTATACGTTTGCGAATGTCCGGTGTGTAGTCAACATCGCGTATTGAAGTGAATACTTCGCGATGATGGCGAATAGTTTCCCACAGTTCATCATCAGGAATTGCCTTGTCAGCAATTCCGGCATCATGCATCTTGCATAGGTCATACAAGTGTCGTGATTTGCGATTGGCATTTCGGCAACCATCGGTTGTGAATAACTCATGAAGCAGGAATGCCTTTTCAAGAAATGTCTTTTCTGCAACAGCGGCAACAATCTGAATATCGTCGTCATTTGATGTAAGATGCGGGAACGTCCCTGTTACAAAGGATTCAACCTTTGCTTTGGCTGTTGGTTCAAACAGAGAACGGGCCCCAACTTCCAGCAGTACCTCATCACGGAGATATAGATTAGTTCCAGAGGGTAGTACCGACTTATAGATCATGTGAATCTGTCGAGGCTCAGGGTATGTCGCGTCTCCTTCTCCATCGGGGTCCGCCTTAATCGTCACAAATTCACTTAATCCTGCTTGTTCTACCGCCAATGTCAGATCATTAGCAAGAATATCACGTACAAATACAGACGACGCTTTACGCAGTTTCTTCAATTGCTTCTTGGTTACATCTCCCTCAATCCCGAACATACTGCGATCTATGGTAATGTCAATATCTTCTGAGAACCGTCGGATGACACCCCAGACTTTGCTGAGTGATGTACCACCCTTGAACACCATCTTGTCAGCGTATAGCAGTGAGAAAAGAATATTGAGTATCTCAGTTACCCAAAAATCTTTCTCAATAGCAGCTACAGGAAGTTTTATCTTTGCGGCTGTCTGCTCAAATACGGTTCTTCTTTGAGCCTCGGTAAGTGTCAGAAATTTATTCATAGGAATCGAGTATAATTTTACGGATCCATGCCGGAATCAGGGCAAAATCCTTTTTTATTGTTTCAAATGGTATGGTCTTGACCAGATTGCGGATATGGGCAAGCTGGGTATCGGTGATATTGTTTTCTCCGATTTCGCGCAGGGCAAATGTGAGGAGCATTGCGATTTCATTCTGAAAAGCCAGATTTTTTTTAGCAGTATGCTTGAACTGTATGCCCCTGTTCCCTTCCAACTTTACTTTACGTGGCGATCCATCTGTCAGATATACAACATTCATCGGCAACTGGGTTGACAGTCCGAGCTTATTAAGCGCATACGCACCGGTCGGAACAATCTTAGCCTTGTCGCGCCTTGCAATAGCAGCGGCAATCTCCTCAATGGTCGGATAAAGAATACCCAGCCCCAAAACCTTATCAATCTTTGGATAACAATAGACACCA
This sequence comes from Muribaculaceae bacterium, assembly GCA_009775355.1. Taxonomy (GTDB): domain Bacteria; phylum Bacteroidota; class Bacteroidia; order Bacteroidales; family Muribaculaceae; genus Lepagella. Next base: position 8,335 of record VSPN01000017.1, on the reverse strand, counting down.
CGTGCCACTCTTATCAGCTTTTCGGTTGCAGTAAGTCGTTCAAAGGCTTTCTGGACGGCCTTTGAATCTCCATATCCCGCATAATCAAGAGGCGACACTATTGTGCCTCTTCCGCGTTTTGATATATTCGTAATTATTCTATCTTCAAGAGATTGCATTTGAATTTATGAGTAATTTTGTCGCAAATGTACAATATTTTTGCGACAAAATCAAATTGGCCGCAATGTATTCTTTGGAGTATTATAAATGTAACGCGCTTCCATCACACTTCCAAATCTAATGTTTTTACACCACATCTGGAAGCGCGACAGCTGGATGAGATATAAAAGTCGCAGATTGTCAAAGTTGCATACACCTCGAATCGCGTATTACGCGAGAGTGCCAAATGACATAATCTCTACCAACATTTGGCACCGTCGTGGATATTAGGAGTCGGATTAGTTTGGTTCGGGCTTTATATATGCCCGATAATCTAAACCAAGTGCCGAAAGGATAAATTATATCCGGGATGCGTTCTGCCATTACAAAAATGCTGTTGGCATATTTTTAATATTCATTTACATTTATTCCAAAAAAATTTATAACTTTGCTTCTGGAGACACATAAAGCCGGTCAACCGGCTTATATTGATGATTCTGCCATTTTTTATACTTTTACCCATTAACCTTAACCTTTTATCACATGAAAAAGTCTTATGTATTATTAGGAAGCGCGCTTCTCCTGTCTGCCGGCGCCGCAAGCGGACTTTCGGATTCCTCCCTCCGCACGAACCGGATCGCGCAGCAGGCAAATCCCGAAAAATTGCCTCTGACCGAGGTCGCGTCAGCCAGCCTCAGCAAGGCATCGGCAGAGACAGCCCTGTCGTCAAGCCTGAAAACAGACTCTCCCCGCAAGGAAGCATCGTCCGACGGATGGACCCCGATCGGCACAGGCACATATACCGACGCCATTCTGTCAGATTTCTTCACTACCGTCGAACCCACAACTTTCGATGTGGAGATCGAACAGAATGTCGCCGATCCCGACACATACCGCATAGTCAATCCTTACGCCAACTGGACAAACCCCTACAGCAATGTGACATACCATGACGAGATGACTAATTATCTGGTATTCCACATCCATGACGGCCGGTATGCGTGGATCGAGGACTTCAACACCGGTGTGGAGTTCGTCAATGAATCAGAACCACTCGGTGACGAAGGAGACTACTTCCTGAAAGTTCTCAGCAACACAGCCGCCCTCGTCGAAAACAACGGAATCGATCTGGTGGTGAGTGCCCTTCCCTCGGCTCTTGCCACTTATGAAAACGGCGTGATCCGCCAACCCTCGACATACACGTATGGAGGAAAAACATACTACTCCCTCCTGATCGAATGGGCCGACTGCTCAGACGGCTATTACGGAGCCAACTCCGGCGGCGATTTCATGATCACCATGCCGGGAGCGACTATACCGGAGACCGAATGGATTAGCCTCGGAACAGGAAAATATACCGACGACATCCTCGCCTCTCTTTTCAGCGACATCGACGTCGAGACCATGGAAGTGGAGATTATGCAGGACGCCGACGACCCGACACATTTCTGCATTCCCGATCCCTATGCGACCCACTCGTCCACGATGACTAACAACGGCAACGGCATGCTCGAATTCTACGTGATCGACGAGACATACGCTTACTTCACCAAGATGAACACCGGCATCGTTTACAACGGCGTCGAGATCAATTCCGGCATGAATGCATCGGGCATGATCTCGGCTTATGGACACGAGACCGTATATGCCCAGTATCCCGACGCCTTCCCCAAATATGACAACGGGGTGATTACGGCCTCCACTTATTTCGCATCCGGCACAGACCAATATCCAGTGTTCCTGACTCCCTTTGACGGAAAGAACTACATCGCCAACAAGAGCGGTATGCTATGCATCGAGTTTCCTTCTGCCGCCGAAGAAGATCCCTTCAACTGGGAACCGCTCGGCACAGGCCGGTTCACCGATGACTTCCTCGCCTCGTTCATACCTGACACGGAGATCTTGACTTTCGACGTCGAGGTGGAGCGTGACGCCGACGATCCCGACCACTACAGGCTCGTGAATCCTTATGCCAACTGGCAGCATGACACCTACAGCGCGTCAGCTCTGGGTGTGGCAGAATTCTACATCGTCAACGACGCATATGCCTACTTCCCGAAATTCATCACCGGCGTGCGCTATGAAGGCAAGATCCTTGAAGTGTCGCAGAACGTGATGGGACCGCTCAACAACGGCATGACCATCGAGGATGTGATTGCCATATTCCCCGAATCGCTCGCGAAATATGAAGAGGGCGTCCTGACAGCCACCACCACTTTCGACAATGGCGGCACACCCTTCTCGGTGTTCCAGATTCCTTACAACAACGCTCTTGAGCGCGTAAACCTCTCGGCAGCCTTCCGTCTGGAGATGCCGGCCGGAACACCCGGCTCCGTATCCGGGATCGAGACCGAAAGCGAGCTCCAGGCAGTATACTACAACCTGCAGGGCGCGCGCGTCGACAATCCCGCAGCGGGCATATACATCCGCGTCTGCGGCGACCGCGCCGACAAGGTGATCGTCCGCTGACCCCGACCGACAACCCGCAAATGAACCCGACAGGGCCGGGCCGCAGCAACCAGACTCCGGCCCGGCCCTGTCTATGCTTCGTGTCATGATTCACTCGCGCCTTCTCTTTTCGACTGAGTATTTCACCCTCGAATGCATCATATCAACCAAAAATATTCCTTTTGGTTAAAAAAAAGTTGGTCATACCGATCATTTTAATTATCTTTGCGTGCGGTTTTGGTTTCTTTTCAGATCTCCGGCGGGATCCGCTTTCCCTCTCGGCGGAACCCGGACCGAAACCCTGCTAAAGCGAATTCAGAATGTTTGAACCGACTTTCTACTATACAGTCACAATATCGATGATAGTGCTCGCCATGATAGTCTTCGTGGTCCTGCACCGAGTCACAGCCGGATACGGCATGATGTACAACCGCCAGTGGGGCCCGACCGTCGGCAACCGCACCGGATGGGTGCTTATGGAGGCGCCGGCCTTCGCAGCGATGCTCCTGCTCTGGCTTCTCAGCCCGCGGGCCGCTCAACCCGCCCTTGTAGTCATGGCCTCGCTGTTCGAGATCCACTACTTCCAGCGGTCGTTTATCTTCCCCCTGCTTATCAGAGGGAAAAGCCGGATGCCCCTCGCGATAATCGCGGCAGGAATAATCTTCAACGTGATCAACGCCTACATGATCGGAGGGTGGCTCTTCCACACAAGTCCGGCCGACGCGTATCCGGCAGAGTGGCTTGAAAGTCCGAAGTTCATAGCAGGTACTCTCATTTTTCTTGCCGGCATGGCCGTCAACCTGCGCTCCGACAGCATAATCCGCAACCTGCGCAAGCCCGGCGACACGCGCCACTACATACCCCGCGGAGGGATGTACCGCTACGTCACATCGGCCAATTACCTCGGCGAACTGATGGAATGGACCGGCTTCGCCATTCTCACATGGAGCCTTGGCGGAGTGGCCTTCGCCATATGGACATTCGCCAATCTCGCCCCCCGTGCCCGATCGATCCACAGGAGATACCTCTCGGAATTCGGCGACGAATATGCCTCGCTCAACAGGAAATACATACTTCCGTTCATATACTGACGTTCCCCGCAACGACGTTCTTAATAACAGAACGTAACCCAGACCACTATGAAACTATTCACTCCGGCCATGATCGGCCCTGTCGAGCTCCGCAACCGCACCATCAGGTCGGCTGCCTTCGAGGGAATGGGGCGCGACAACGGCCCGACCGAGATGCTGCGCGACTATCATCTGTCGGTGGCACGCGGCGGCGTCGGCATGACCACCCTCGCCTATGCCGGCATATGCCGTTCGGCACTGTCGTTCAAGACCCAGCTGTGGATGCGCCCGGAGATCGTGCCGGAACTGCGCGACATCACCGACGGAATACACGCAGCCGGAGCCAAAGCCTCGGTGCAGCTCGGCCACTGCGGCAACATGACCCACCGCTCCACCGCCGGTGGAACTCCCGTCGGCGCGACCACCGGATTCAACCTCTACTCCCCCACTTTCTGCCGCGGACTCCGCAAGGATGAGCTCAAGGAGATAGCCCGATGCTTCGGCGAGGCCGTGCGCACCTCGCGCGACGCCGGATTCGACTGCGTCGAGATCCACGCCGGACACGGATACCTCATATCGCAGTTTCTCTCCCCCTACACCAACAGACGCCGCGACGAGTTCGGAGGCCCGCTCGAAAACCGCATGACCTTCATGAGAATGTGTCTTGAAGAGACGCTCAAGGCCGCCGGATCAGACATGGGTGTAATCGTCAAGACCAACATGCGCGACGGCTTCAAGGGGGGACTCGAGATTGACGACTGCCTGACTGTGGCCCGCGAGATCGAGCGCGCCGGCGTGCACGCCATAGTGCTCTCCGGAGGCTTCGTCAGCAAAGCCCCTATGTATGTGATGCGCGGAGAGATGCCCATTTACTCTATGACGCACTACATGAAGCAGCTCTGGCTCAAATATGGCGTGCGACTGGCAGGCCGCTTCATGATACCGTCCGAGCCGTTCCGCCCGCTCTATTTCCTTGACGACGCCCGGCTGTTCAGAAAAGAACTGAGACTGCCGCTGATCTATGTCGGCGGAGTCATCGACCGCGAGGGGGCCGACACCGTGCTCGACAAGGAGGGCTTCGACTTCATCCAGATGGGACGGGCTCTGCTCAACGAACCCGATTTCGTGAACCGCATGCGCGAGGCCGGCGAACGGAACCACCGCTGCGGATGCGACCACGTCAACTACTGCATAGCCCGCATGTATTCGCGCGAGATGGCATGCCACAAGCATTGCTCGGACCTCACTCCGGCCATTGTCCGCGAGATTGAAAAAATAAGGAGACGCGATGGCGGCCGCAAATGACCTCCACGGTCGCATGGCCGTCGTGACCGGCGCGAGCAGCGGAATAGGACTCTGCTTCTGCCGCACACTCGCCGCGAGGGGATGCCGACTCATCATGATCTCCAACCAGAAAGAGCAGCTCGACCAATGCGCCGCCGCCATAGCCTCGGAATTCGGTGTCGAAGCCATACCCCTCTTCTGCGACCTCACATGCGATAACGCCGCCGAGAAGATCATCGGCTTCATCGACAGCCGGGGTCTTGATCCCGACATTCTGATCAACAATGCCGGCATATTCTCGTTCCTGCCCGTGACCGACACCCCCGCGCGCCGGCTCGAATGCTTCATCAGCCTGCATGTGTCGGCGGTGACGATGCTCAGCCGCGCATTCGCCGACCGGTTCATCAGTCGTGGAGGAGGCCGGATCCTCAACATGTCGTCGATGTCATGCTGGATGCCGATGCCCGGACTGGCCATGTATGCCGCCACAAAGTCATATATCCGCGTCTTCTCGCGCTCGCTCCACTACGAGACACGCGAATCGGGCGTGACTGTCACCGTGGCATGCCCCGGCGGCATAGCCACCGACCTCTTCGGACTCCCCCGCAACCTGCAGCGGCTCGCACTGCGCCTCGGTGTGCTGCAGTCGCCCGAGAAGTTCACGCGCAATGCCGTGCGAAAGATGCTCAAAGGACGGAAGCAATATATCAACGGCTGGCTCAACCGCCTGTCGATAGTCTTCGTGGCCGCTCTCCCCACGCGGGTGAGAATGGCCGTAAAGCACCGGATGCTCGACAAAAACATCACACGACCCTGATTTGTTAAAAAAAGAGAAATTCTTACTTATATGCCCAACCGATTAGTCGAAACAATACCGGCGCAGGCCGCCCGGCTCGGCGACCGCGAAGCCTACCGCTTCTGCTGGCGCAAGGATGGAGAATGGCTCCCGACCTCATGGGCGGAGTTCGCGCTGCAGGTCGACGTGGCCGCAAAGGCCCTCGCCGCGCTCGGACTCCTTGAAAAAGACACCATAGCGGTGTGTTCGCCCAACACTCCGCAGATACTCATCACGGAGTTCGGTGCATTCCGCAACCGCATCGCGTGCATTCCGATATACGCAAGCAGCGTGCAGGCGCAGTTCGACTTCATCGTGCGCGACGGAGGTGCAAAAGTGATCTTCGTCGGCGACAAGCACCAGTATCCGATGGCCTACCGGCACTGGAAATCAAATCCGTCGGTCAAAAGGATTGTCGTCTTCAAGAACGACGGGCTGATTCTCCATGAAGATGACACGGTGACCATATTCTGGGATGACTTCATCCGCCTCGGCATGAACGCCCCGCGCGAGACCGCCGATGAGGTCAAAGCCCGTTCGGAGAGAGGACTCCCCGACGACATGGCGACTCTGATCTACACCTCGGGCACCACCGGCGAACCGAAAGGGGTGGTAATATCACACTCCAACTACGACGCCGCGATCGAGAAACACATGCAGATTCTCCACGCCATAAAAGACACCGACCTGTCGATGGCGTTTCTCCCCATGTCGCACATACTGGAGAAGGCCTGGTGCTACTTCTGCATATGCCGCGGCCTGACCATAGCCGTCAACTACGACCCGCGCGTCATCGCCGACACGATACACACCGTCCACCCGAACCTGATGTGCTGCGTGCCACGGTTCTGGGAGAAAGTCTATGCCGGAGTCCGAGAGAAGATCGAGGAGATGTCGCCTCTGCAGAAAGCCATGATCCGCCGTGCCCTGAAGACCGGCAAAGCCCGAAACCTGAAATACCTCCGCACCGGACGCCGCGTGCCCTGGCTTGTGGAGAAGGAATACCGATTCTGGGACGCCCGCGTGTTCTCCCGCCTGAAGCATGCCGTCGGAATACCCGACCCCAACTTCTTCCCGACAGCCGGAGCTCCTCTTTCCGACACCATCTGCGAGTTTTTCCGCTCGATCGGAATCGACATCATAATCGGATACGGTCTCTCCGAGACAACGGCCACTGTCTCTTTCTTCCCGCCCGTGGGCTACGAGATCGGAACTGTCGGAGTGCCTCTGCCCGGTCTCGACGTCAGGATAGATTCCAACGGCGAGATCCTTGTGAGGGGTGCCACCGTGACTCCAGGCTACTACAACAATCCTGACGCGAACGAGGCCGCGTTTACCGATGACGGCTATTTCCGAACCGGCGACGCCGGACATTTCACAACCGACGGCGCGCTCGTGCTCACCGAACGAGTCAAGGATCTGTTCAAGACCTCCAACGGCAAGTATATCGCCCCGCAGATGATGGAAAGCCGTCTGGCCGAAAACAAGTATATCGACGAAGTGGCCGTGATCGGCGACCGCCGCAAGTTCGTGACAGCTCTCATAGTGCCCAACCTGTCGCAGCTGAGAGCATGGGCCGCATCGCAGGGCATCGGCACCGACGACTCAGAGACCCTGATGCAGGACCGGCGCGTCATCGCCTTCATAATGTCGGAGATAGAGGCATACCAGAAAGATATAGCCGATTTCGAGAGAATCAGGCGAATCACGCTTCTGCCCCACCACTTCTCGATCATGAACGGCGAGGTGACAAACACGATGAAAGTGCGCCGTCCGGTCGTGTCCCGAAATTACGCCGACTTGATCGAGCGCATGTATTCCGACGACTATCCGCTCGCATCTACCCCTCAGCAGTAAAAATATTCTGCAATCCTAAATTAACATAGGTTATTTTTTATAAAAATATAAATCTATAATATTGCAACGTAGAATCTGTTTTCCGGATTCCACGTCTTTTATTTTCAGACACACCGACATTTATTATTCAAATTCCATATGCTTATGAAAAACAGGAACAGAATGCTTCTTATCAGCGCAGCCGTAGCCTCTGCATCTGCATTCGCCGCAGGGCCGCAGCTCGTGTTCGACACGGGAGACGAGAACTCCTACGTGGTCAACATCTCCGGGCTGAGCCGCGTCGAATTCAGGGAGGGAGGTCTTAATGTGGTCGGACAGGAAGAGAGATTTCTTCCTTATTCCGGTCTGGGACGCGTCACCATCGACCATGCGGGCACACACACACCGACATCTGTCAGACAAGTGGCCGAAACCTTATCTGCGTTCCGCATCATGACAGACCGGGCAGCCGGCACAATAACACTCTCCGGATTCGGAGACGGCACGGCCGACGTCATGATCTTCTCAACCGCCGGCAACGCCGTAATGTCAATACGCGGATACAGCGGCGGGGATATAGCCGTCGCCGGTCTTCCGACAGGAATCTACATTGTGAAGACATCGGCCGGAAACTGTGCGAAATTCATTAAGAGGTTGTTTAAAAACGATTGTTAACGGAAGTTAGTTTGCGTAGGGAAATCACAACCGCAGCGACCATGAGCAT
>VSPN01000016.1 GCA_009775355.1 Muribaculaceae bacterium | reverse complement strand
TCAGAACTCTGCGTCTCTGCGTCTCTCTGCGAGAGATTTTTTTGCCTCACGCGAAGAACGCAGAGAACGCGGAGGTTTACTTTGTGTTGGCGGGTGCTGTCCGATCTCTGCGCCTCTGCGCTCTCTGCGAGAGCTTCAGTGTTGGCCTCACGCAGAGTGCGCGGAGGGGCGGAGGTTGCTTTTGCGGGAGGTTATTTGCGGGCGAGGAGGTCGTAGAGAGACTTGATGCGAGCATTGTAGGCTTCGCGTGAGAAATTCGCGGAGCGACGGAGCGCAGACTCCGACATTGCCCTCATCAGTGCGGCATCCTTTATCAACATCTTCACCTTATCTGCCAAATCGCCGGAGTCTTCCGGACGGTGAAGCAGACCGTCTGTTCCGTCTCTAACCACCTCGGGCAATCCGCCGGTGTCCGCCGCCACCAGCACGCATCCGCGTGCCATACCCTCCACAGCCGTAAGGCCGAAGCCCTCCGACCGCGACGGCATCAGCAGAATGTCGATCCTGTCGTAATATTCCTGAAGACTACTCTGCGGCTGACGCCCCGCGAACGAAACTGCACCCGACAGTCCCGCCGATTCCGCCTCCGCCTCCATCCGTTCTCTCAGAGAACCGTCACCGACAACCAGCAGCGATGTGCAGGGATATTCCTTGTGGATTGAGGCGAACGCCGGAATCACCAGATCCATTCCCTTGATCGGTTCAAGTCTGCTGACAACCCCGATTGTAATGCCTCCCGATTTAGTGTCGGTCGCGCGGGTGCCTTCACGAAGCGAGATATAGGATGGAAGGTTGTTATAGATAGTGAAGTGATTGTCGTGTCTGCGGAGCTTATTATTGCCGTCAAACAGTGAGGACGCACCAAAGAATGATTTCTCAGCTCGCTCGGTTATGCACTGGAACGCCCGAAGTACCCTGCGGTTGAGCAAGGATATGATTTTCAAGCCGCCCGGCGAATATATATCGGCAGCAGTATGGGCTGTCGCGACAATCCTCCTTACGCCGAGGGCTCGCAACAGCACGATCGGAATCGCTCCCGGCGCCATGTACTGCACATGAGCCACGTCGGGTCTGACCTCTCTGACGGTCTTGCGGAGACCGCTCCACAGGAGACCCAGCGTGTTTCTGACGCCGACGGGTCTTGAACCGTCGGGCGACAAAAGGCTCACATCTGCGCCTGCCTCCTCATATCGCCTTATGATTTCGGGCGAATGTTCGAAATAGCAGACGGTAGTGACGTCATGTCCGGCAGCGGCAAGAGCCTGGACCAGACTGAGGGTCTGGATCTCGGTTCCGCCGGTCAGCAGACATGGTATGCAGACAAGAACTTTCATAAATACTTTTCCCCCGATCCGGTCGTGGCAGTTGATCTGATTCGATGTTCAGCCGGCTTTGTTCTGGAGCATGAAGCCGAGATTGAGTGGTGCGATAATCCTGTCGGCGGCGGAAAAAATTATTCTTTTGGCTGAAGCGATACCAAACGCGATTATAAATATTGTGGGAACGATCACAAAATACCATTTCAGGTATTGAGACTGGTTTATGAACACATGTGATCTGAACCATGGATAAATCAGCGCGTCGAGGGTTGCGCTGCACAGGAATATGTCGAGCGAACGCAGTGAAATGGCTTTGAATATTTCCTTGCCATACCATGAAGATACATTCCAGTCATAGAAACAAAGAAATATCATGATGGCCAGCGGTCCGATGAAAATCCCGCTTCTCCCTCCAATTATGTGAAGATATGTGGGATGTGTCACCGCTGTGTTGAAAACAGGACCGACCAGAAGAATGGCAAGAATGCCAAGAGCCAGTAGCCGTCGATCGAATTTTGGAGAGAATTCGCGGACATAGCATCCGATAAAATAGAACATCAAAGGATATATGCCTTTCCAGTACTGCGGCCAGAGATACATGTCATACCTGTTCAGGAAATCGGGGAGTGCCGTAAGCAGGAATAAGATTAATATCAGCCACTTCTTCATGCGTTTGGTCGGCAATGCCTTATACCATATGTTCAGAAAAGGTGCAAGTAAGAACAGTCCGATCCACATCTCTATGTACCAGGCATATGGAATTGTGGAAAAACTGAATATACCGAGTATTCCCTTCTGCCATGTCATGCCGTTATGAAACAGATATACACCGAGTATAATAGTGAGCAACGAGAAAAACAGATAGCTCGCCAGCACCTTTATTCCGCTGAAATAGAATTTCTTGCCGAATGTTTTGTTCATGCAAAGGAAACCAGTCAGCATCATATAGAGGTCAGATCCGATTATGATGGAGCTCAGCATACCTTGAAAAAACATCTCGGGAGAATCGAAAGCCGTCTTGTTGAAGTCGGTATACAAGAAGAAATGAGAGGCGATCACGCTCGCGCATGCTATAGTTCTTACTATGTCGAGGCCGCACCTACGCGATCCTGATTTGACATTCTGCTGTATTGCAGAATTATTATCGGGGGGGGTAATCATTTGATTAACAAGTGTTTATTGTTTGTGGTATATATAGAGAGCCTAAAGCTGATTTGAGTATTCAAGGTTTTTATCCAAACGCGGGGGTGTCAGGACAAGATGGCTTAATCCTCTTCAATTTGCAACTGTATAATTTATTGAATCTGACACGGGCTCTTTCGAATTCCCCTTTTGTGACAGATCCCGGAATCGAGCGTGAAGTCACAACTCTGGCTCTACAGTCCAGTTCAGAACATCTTTGCACATTAAAATGTCGTAGTGTCGCTTCAAGTTGCTCGACAGCGTGCATGATGTCGCAACCCTTGATTTCAATAAAACTTTCTCCAACAGGTTTCTCGGTCTCGTCTCTGACCAGCATAAGGTAGTCACATTTTGGTTGTTTAGAACCAATTATGACACCATCGATTCTGTGTACACAACATGCCGTGTTGCGTAGGGTCTGAGCGATATACATCTTGCCTTTTTCGCCACAAGAAACAGTATCACGTTTTTTCCATGGCTGTTGTGGAATAAAACCCTTGTTTTCGAGATCTTTTCCAAGATTGCGAGTCTCAGCCATAGATGATGTCTGTAAGTTGAGATATGAGATCTTCCGAAATATCGGAAACTCCGTCAAGACGATCTCCAAGAAGCATTGACAGATCCTGATCAAAGATGCTTTCCATTCGTCCCTGATTGATGAACCAGCCATTTATCTCTCCCTCGGGCAGAATCAGTGCAGGGTCTATTATCTCAGCCGTGGCCTCAGGATTCCTTCCATAAGCTTTTGATGCCAACGCAAGAATGCTCAGGCAGTTTAGCACATATGGACTGTGTGTGGTGAGTACGGCAAATGAATCATTGTTTTCAGATGAAGATCGTGCCGAATTAATAAGACCAGTCACCTTGCGCACAAGTTCCCATTGTGAATCTGGAAACAGGTTTTGCTCAGGCTCCTCAATAAACAGCTTGGCCGCATGATAGTTCTGAAGATTATCGGTTATCTTCTTTGCAGTTTCCGGATTGCCTCGGGCAATTGTTGCTGCCATTTTTTCTATGGCTTCGCATTGCTCGACACTTACAGGAGCCTGAGTGCCTATTGCTGAACATTTGTAAGTCAGCAAAGCCTCGACCGGAAGTGCCGACTGCAGACCGCTTGATGCATAGAATGTGCTGAAGGTTTTTCCAGAATCCTGAAGATATATCATATCTCCGCCGGTCTTGGTGTCGTAATAATATGTGGCGTTTCTAATTGATCCGAGACGAAGAGGAGAAGTCTGGGTGAATTTGCCGCGCACTTTGCTCCATTCATAGATAAAATCGTAAAGGACATCGAAATCGGATACGCGATACGTACGTTCCACGTTCTTGATCGCCGACACAAGGTTTCTCTCCGACGGAATGAACGACAGAGCCGAATTGTGGCGTCTTGACAAAGAGTTGTTTTTTATCGCGATTGTGGCGTTGCGTTTATGGCCGATCTGTCGCAGCAAGATGAAATCAGACTCGTACAGTATTTCTGTATTGTCGGAGAAGTAGTTGTCGTTGAGACGATAATAATTCTTAAGTTCCTTTACAAAACGGTTATAGTGCGTATAGTCGTAATGAGCTTTAGGACGACCGGTCATGATGAGTTTTTCCAGCCAACTGCAGAGCGAAAGGACTTTAAGCACAGAGCTTTTGCCAGAGCCTTGCGGGCCGATAAGCATTGTGACCATAGAGATGGAAAGATCGCCCGAATCGATGATCGGGCCGAAATTCCTGAGTCGAAGTTTAATCATCAGACTATAGGTAAGTATTCAACTTGGTTTATGACAACTGCAAAGATAAGCAAATGTCTTCAATAAACCTAAGCAAATGACGATTTAAGCCATTGGCCGGATTGCGGTTGCTTTTATCCTGGTAATGATCTGCGTATTTTGCCGGCGGTCCGCCTTATGAACATCAGGCAGATGCATGGCAGGAGCTTCTTGTCGGAGGAGCGATAAAACTTGTATGCTCCGGCGGATCTGAATGTTCTCAGCCATTGTCCCAAGCCGGTCTCTCTGCTGAGAACGCGCCTGATATCGCCGACCTCGTCGATCATCTCGTATTCCTGCTTTGCAACATCGAGACGGCTCTGATTGCCGCGTATCGCATCGTAATACGACATCGGAATATTGACGCCCCCCGAAAGCGGATAATGCGAGGTTCCGTCGTTGCGGAGATTTATCTCGAAGAAATAGTTCTTTCCTTTCTCAAGTCCGAATTCGATGCTGAAAGGTCCGATGTATCCGAGCGATCTGACAAACGTTTCAACCTCCGTTCTTTCCGGCAGCCACGCATCGACGTCGGTCGTGACAGTCGCGTGTGTGTATTCTCCGGTCGGAGAGACACCGGGTTTCATGACAAGAGCCGGAATCTCGACGCTTCCGTCTGGATAAGATACTCCGAGAAAGAGCAGATCGGCCTCATTCACTATGTATTGCTGGACGATGAAATTCTTTGTGGCGACACCCTCTGACAGTGCTTTTTTCAGTTCATCCTCATTTTCGCATACCCGCATGTCGGCCTTTGATCCTGCTGTGCTGTCAAGCGGTTTGACCATGCATGGATAGCATACGCGAGAGAAAGAGAAGTCTTCGGAATTCGAGAACTGACCTTTGAGTGTTCTGATGCCGGCTTTCTCCGCGAGAGCGGTCTGTATGCGCTTGTCCATCAGTCGCGATACAGCCCCCTGTTTTCCGGCATTCGGAAATCGGTAGTGATGAGCGAGAAGATCATATCTGAGGTCAAGAGCTTTTTCCTCATTGTCGCCTGTGGGGTATATGACACAACCGTCAGGAAACTCGTCACTATGCAGCGACAGCCATTCGGCACCCTCGTCAGCACTGCCGACAACGTGTATATTGCCGGCGAAACGGCTGTATCCTATCACATTGCCATTTTTCCAGTCGCGGGCGTTTCCCACACACAGAATAAAAACACTCTTTCCGGCTTCCGCCATGGCGTGAAGCACTCCCAGCGAGTTGTAATTGCCCGCTCCGAAAATTATGAAGTCAGGCAACTCCCCTTTACGCTCTCTCTCTTTGCTCATGCTGCATTGCGTAAAGGGTTGACAGGCAAGGTAATATTAATGGGGGGGGGTAGAGTGAGTCTCTGAGTTTAAGCAAGTTGCGTTTCATAACCGCTGTTGTCGAATTGCTTTCGTATGTGTAAGTGTTCACATATTGTGAATCGTTGCTCCAGCCATCCTTGTAGTTTTCCTCTCCGCGCAGGTGGTCAAAAATTTCAAGTCCATTTTCGACCGCACGTCTGACAAGAAAGAACAGATGTATTTTTGCCGGCGAGAATTTCAGATAATCCTGATGTCCCGCAGGCATATAGTAATAAAACCTTCCTTTATGTTCGAATCCAAGATGCCATGCCACTTCATTATCTCCTGCTTTCAAGACAGAAAAATGAACACATTTTTCCTTTAGTCCATATTTAAGCAAATTCTCATGGAAATGTGGTGCTTTATACGCATTAGGCCACCTCAGGGAATGCTGCTGCATGAACAGGTGGAAAGTCGTCGGAGGTATGGATTCGTAATCAGGATATTCCACAAGCTGCAGATCTCCCGTCTCCGACAGACGCCTGATCTGCCGGCGTATGTCTCCGCGCAGAGATGTCTTGAAGAATTTCATGAGGTCATCTTCCGAATCAATGCCGTCAAGTCTGAGCATCGGGCAAATTTCATTGACCGACCAATGGTCAGACTTTAGTGACATATTATCGGAGATGCCGTCAAGATCCAACCTGTCGAAAGTCACATTATCATTAATGAATGCAGTCAGCTCAGACCAGAAGCGGACTTTGTCATCGCCTGTCGGAGTCCTCCGGAAGATGGGGTCGTGATAATCGAAATCGCTGTATCCTACTGGAACAAGAACCTGCAGGAATGCATTTTTCCAATTTTTGTTCCATAGTACAAGTGGAAAAACGAACTCGTTTCCATTTTCAGACCGACCGGTGATAAACACAGGTTTCATGCGCCTGATCGGGATGTATGTGTCCCACCACGCGCGCAGCATGGCAGGGTGAGAGAATACATAAGGAGCGTCAGATGAGTTGAAAATCTGACTGCACAATCCGACACCTCTGTCGAAATCATTTATAATGTCAAAAGACCATTTCATTATAAGCAAATGTTCAAATTCAACCTGCCGTAAGTTAACGATAAACTATTATTATGTAGTATCCGCTTATGGCCTGATTTTGAAATACAATTCGGTTTTGGATCTGTTGGCTTTCAGGAACGGTTTCGGAAGCACTCCGCTCCAGGGTGCGCCGCAGGGAGCGAGCGGTGTGACGTATGCATCGACGGCACGCAGTTTTGCGGCATGTTCGGATTCCGACATACGCAAGACAGCCGCGTTCTTCCAGTCAAGATTCCACACGTTGTAATACCACATCCATACGCAATATTCCCAGACCGTCGTGAAGGCCGGGGCAAGCTCGATGCCTATTTCCCTTGCCGCCAGATGGTCGGGCCACCCCTCGCCGCGGTGAGGCACAAGAATATTATCGGGCGTGAGAATATCAATCAGTTTCCTGAGCCTGATGAACTCCGTTTCCGGGCGCGACCCAATGGAACCATCCTCAAAATCAAGAAAGTGTATGTTTTCCTCCGGCAGACCCAACTGTCGGGCGGAATCGAGAGTCAGTTTCCTGCGGGCTTTTATGACATCCGCTTCCGGAGTCTCAGCCCGTCCGCGAAGAGAGCCACCACCTCCGGTAAGTATGGCGACGTGAGGCGGATTGTTCGCGGCGCACAGGCGCGCGATCAGACCGCCGCAGCCCAAAGCCTCATCATCAGGATGCGGGGCGAGAATAAGAATGCTGCCCGAGAGATTGATTCCGTGTGCTTTCTTTGCCAACAAAGAGAGCACACGGACATGCATATATCTTGTGAGATCCTTTATAATTCCAGACATTTTCTATATACGTCTAAAGTCAGAGCCGCGCAACGTTCCCATGTGAAAAGCTTGCTCTGACGGTGATTGGCGTCAAGCAGCTCATCCTTTTTAAGCGATCCATTCTCAAACCTCTCCATTATTGAGGCCATCGCGTCGATATCGTCTGGATCCACATAAAAAGCTACATCTCCCCCCACTTCTTCAAGAGAACTGTTGCGGCACGTCACCACAGGCGTTCCGCACGCCATCGATTCCGCAATCGGCAGCCCGAAGCCTTCATAGCGGCTTGGGAAAAAAGAGCATGTGGCACCGGCGTAAAGATCAGCAAGCTCTTCGTTGCTGATGCCCGATGCGAAATGAATCCTGCTTTTTACTTTCGGATTCTCTTCTATAAGCTGAAGAACCTCTTCCGACGGGTTGCGCCATACGAGAATGAGATGATGCGACGGGGCGAGACGGCTGAAACGTATAAACGCCCTTACCGTGGCTATGGTGTTCTTTCTGCCTCGGTCGCACGAAACAGATACAAAAAAAGGATCGTCTCCTGTATATCGGCACGCACCTGTCTTGTGGGGATAAAGCAGCTTATGATCCACACCCCACGGAGCGACAAAGATTTTTTCAGGATCGACATCCATATACTCGCTGATCTCTCGTTTCGAGTTCTCACTGCATGTCACAATTGCCTTCGCCTTGCGTGCGAAAGGCGGGAAGAACTCTCTTGCGAAGTCATGACCAAGAAACGGTTCAGGATACGAGAACATCATTGCGTCATGAATAGTGACGATACATTTCTCCGGATGTGCCACATATTCGAAATTGTGGGTGATGTGCATAAGGTCGTAACGCGACGTCAGTTCTCTGAGCCTGAGCGCGGCAGCAATCCGGTTGCCACGGTTGTTGTTGCGCAGGTATACATGGCGCGCCTTGAATCCTGTGCCGAGTCCCGTGGCCTTTACTCCGCGGACGTTCTGTGTGTAAAGTTCAATTTCAAAAGGGATTTCCGACCGCATTCCGTCAAGAGTGCGTATCAGCTCGAAATTTGTGCGCCCGATGCCGTTGACATGGCCGGACACAAGATAGGGAACGGAAGGATTTGCGTCGATCAGTAACTTTTTCATCGCTTCAATACGTTGGTGTATATGTCGACAAGACTATTGCAATGCTCTTCTATTGAAATTGCCTCGCAATTATGTGACATGCTCTCTATGACTTCCGGATTCATGATTATTCCGTTTATTTTTTCAGCAATGGCCTTTGGGTCATTCGGCTCGACAAGCCATCCGTTCACCCCGTCGTGAATCTGCATCTCCGCGCCTCCGCACCGCGAGGCAAGAACAGGTTTGCCGAGAGCCAGAGCCTCGGCTATATTGAGACCGAATATCTCCATGCATACGGTTGGTGCAACAGAAATATGGAATTGCCGGGTCAGGTCATAGATCTCCGAGGGGTCGACTTTACCATGCCAGAATATGCGGGAATCATGATCGTATTTTCTTCTTAATCGCGACAGATATCTTTCTTCTTCCTTATTTCCGGCACCTCCGATAATATGCATTTCGATGCGAGAATCCGCAACCTCGCCCAAGGCGTCGAGCAGCACATGCAGACCTTTGATATAGCATATGCGCCCTACGAAAAAGAATTTGATCTTTCCGTCAACGATTTCCGGCTGAGGAGGTCTGGAAAAAGGTAGCGGAATCCCGTGCGGAAGGACTCTGACTTTTCCTTTCTCGAGACCGTTTGCAATCATTGCGTCGGCTATCCTCTGAGAAGGGGCGATGACAAGGTCGGAATCTTTTGCAACGCATTGCCAGTATCTTCTCATTCCGTCGATCTGCAGGGCAGCCTGACCGACAGGTGTTACAAAAGGAATGAATGGCAGCGATTCCAGCCTTTTTCCCAGCGAAATGTATTTGCGAGCCGGAAGATGGCGCATGAACGGATACCACAGTCCGAGTCCGGTCCGTATGTTTCGGAGAACACAAGGAAGGCAGTTGCGGTGTGTTACAGTCTTACGGCATATTGAGTCTCGGCAGTCCATAAGCGCACCGGCAGGACAGAGAATACCGCCGTGGTGGCTTGTGACCACGACCGGAATACCGAGTCTTTTGCCAATGGTGCAGACCATAGCCTTGTTGCTGTGCGCATGGATGATGTCAGGATTAATATCGCCTATAATGCTTTCAAGATCAGATTCCGAGATATCAGGAGATATAGATTCGATCCGGTGTCCGCGATATAGATTTTCATTCGTTCCGCAGTTCCTGACAAAAGAGATGATGCTCAGGTCAAGATCCATGTCGATCATCCGGTCGGCTATATTTCTGACATAGACCTGACCGCCGCCGTATGTGGAGAAGAAATCGCCCGATGCAACCTGCAGTATTCTCATATCCTGTTTCCGAAAGCTTATTTTAGTCTGCTGTACAAATCCATGAGAATCTGTCCGGATCTGAGAGAATCGGAACTGAACCGGTCAGCCTGTGCTGAGAGATATGTCCTGATGTCGGTACTGTCGGAAAGCATGACTTCCATATTTTCAATAAATGAATCAGGTTTATCATACATTTCGTAAACAGTTATGTCATATCTGTTGTGACCGTAAGCATAATTGCTCATGCCTTTACCCTTGTTGCTGTATGTAATGAAGAGAGTTGGGGTCGCGGTTGATATTCCGGCCACGCAGCAATGCATACGTGCAGCCACAAGCAGGTCAAGCTGGCTGATCATGGCTTTGGTCTTTCTTGCTCCGAGACCAGCCGGAAATAAGTGTATTCTGTCTTGATGTGTACATTCACTGAGAACCGGTTTAAGGAAGTTGAGGTCATCCTGCGGACCCGTCATATTGACATGAGGAATCAGAATTACCTCCACGTTGTCATTTCTGTCAAGAAAACGATCTATGAACTGTGCGAACAGTACTTTTGATTCCGCCATGGAAATCCGGTCGCTGTCAAGAGAATGGCCTACTGCCAACTCGCTCATGTTGATGCCGACATATCTGACATTTTCCTTTTTAATGAATGGATAATCGGCAGGAGTCATCTGGAAAGCGGGATCAGCCACAAGCGCGCATTTGTCTTTAAGCTCAGGAAATCCTTGTATGTAATCTCTTGTTTTTTTCTCGCGGACAAAGATAGCTGATGTCAGAGAGAGATTCTTAACCACAGTTCTTTCAATTTCAGGATCGTGAAAAGGCCCGATGCTTCCTCCCCATATATTGTACATATTGCCGCTTTTGACCGTGTTGCGTCCTATAGTCATGAGATCTACGAGCAGATTGTATATGCCGTGATCCGGACGTTCGCAATAATTGTCGCCTCCGGCAGACAGTACGATATCGAACTTGCGTCCGATCGATGTTTTCATGCGAACCTCGCTTCCCTGTCCGATTTTCAGAAACCGGCGAAGCAACCCCATAATGATACGATATGGAGTAAATCTTTTCTTATACGAAACGAGATGTATGTCATCAGGCAGGATGCTTCTGTCATAATCCTTATTGTCGGAAGCCAGAAAAACGGAGCATTCTGGAAAAGTCTTCTTCAATATGGAATAAGTGCCCTGAACTATTGCTTCGCAGCCATAGTTGCGCAAATCTCCGGTTCCGATTATCAATATTCTGGGGTTATTTTTTCGCATAGTGTTTTAGTTTCTTTGATATGCTCCACATGATTCTGGAAAAGAATGTAGGTTCCGGTAGGCAGATGCCGACAGCTTCGGATATGGATTTGCCGTCATTAATCAGTCTGAAAAACATTTTTCTTTTCTTGTGGGGAGTAGCTGATTTAAATGCGGCAGGATTATTGAGAACCATGAAATTGCGGTCTGCCTGTTGCCATTTTATGCCAATAGAATAAAGACATTTTCTTCCCGCTTCAGAATGTGGTACAGCCAGTGAGAATCCCTTGTCGAAGGATGGGGAATACATGATTGTCTCAATTCTCCATGCATCAGCCAAAGAGATGTCCGATCCGCTTGAGAAGTTCTTGACCGGGCAATCATGACAAGATTCTCGCAGATAAAGATCATTTAGAAAACCTTTCATATAAGGATCTTCATATCTTCCACGGAAAATTTTTTCAGAATCTCCTGACCCTGCTGAAGATTCAATCTGATATGAGACACCATATGAATTCCATCCTTGAAGTTTGTCTCTGAAAGAAAAGTGAGTTATTTTGAAAATCTTTCCATTCTCATCGCTCTTTCTCTTTTCAACTTCTTTCACATACCTTGAAAAGACTTCAGGGGATGGCACACCATGGCATATCACATCTACCGTGAGCAAAGAGTCATAGTCCTTACGCAGAAACTTCTTTAATCCGGAGACCTGACATGGAGTGCCTGAGAACAAGACCTGTAGACCTTCAGAGAGATCTTTTTTCACGGATCTGAAGATGCCGTTGATATCGCTCTGCACATATTTGCTTCCGAGAATCCGGCGCAGATCATCAATGTCTGAGACTCTGATATGCCTTACACTGACGCCGGCATTGTAGTCGAATGCGGCTCCATACACCACACCTCCCATGTCAAGAACTCGTTTTCCGATAAGGTAGAAGATACCTCCTGAAGAGCTTTGACGAGTGATATCGTATGATTCATTTTGTCCGACAAGAAACTCCGCAGGCCTGCTGCTCCGGTTCGGATTCAAGGCCGGGCAGACTTTCTCGCAAAGATTGCAGTCTATGCATTCCGTCGGATCAATCAGAGGAGTCATGAAACCCTCGGCATCTGTTGATGGACTAATGCATTTTTTGGGGCAAACCGATATACACGCCGAGCAACCGGTGCAGTTGTATGGAATCCGGATCATAGTCTAAATATGTCTGAAAATAAATTCAACAAGATATTCGATATGTAGGATTGAAGAGAACTGGAGATAATATTCTTACACTGTTTTATCAGTTTGATAACTTTGTCAGAAGATTGCAGAACGTTGATAAACAACACACTTTCATTTTTAAAGTTGTCGCGGTATTTGGCTTCGACAGAGGTGTTCTGGTCTACAAAATGAAGAATGATGCCCAGTTCATATTTCTTTTCTTCAGCTGCAGGTAATACATTTGCCATCAGTAGTCCTAAGTCGCCAAGAATAATGTTCTCTGAGGGGGGATGTTTCTTTTTGTCAGGTTGCCTCTTACGGCCATAACAGTAGCATTAGGGAAGGAGTACTTGAAATTGTCTCCACCAGTGCCTAATATGTAGCCGGAATAATCTGAGTCTATCAGTTGTAGAATAGACCCCTGCATTATTATATCCGCTTTTGATTTTGTAGAGACATATACAGGAAGAAGTCCGTAGTGTCTGGCTATTAATGGCTGGAGACAGTTACCGAAATTCCTTAGATGTCTGCCCCAATGTAGTTTTACAAGGTTATGAGAAAAATATTTCCCGATAATAGTTCTTGGTATTCGGTTGATTAGTAGGTACCCTATTTCTTTCAGATTAAAGTTCATGGTCATAAGTCTGATTCATTACTGACACAAATGTTCAATTACATACATCTATAAGTTGTGTATGATTACGATTACTGTTATCAGTATGTTAAATGATAATTAAAATTTTGTATATGAAAATATTTATAATTCTATAAATTACTGTGATTAAGAATATTTCAGAGTATGGTTAATTGTAAGATTCTTTTCATTTTTAAACACATGCGTTTAAAAAGAGTTGCTGATCTGATTGCAGTTATAGGCCAAAGAGGAAAGTGTAAATATATGTAATGGATCAATCTCTCTTTTGTGGAGGAATTATATAGGATTGTGTCGAAGAGAGCCAATGTATTAGCTTCTTTGAATATTTTGACAGAATCTAATATTTTGTAATTGCGGGTTATGAATACTAATCGTATTGTATTTTTCTTCAGGCGTCTCTTTAGAACATCTGACACAGAATGAGGAATGGTTTTGGCAGATATAATGCTTTTAACAGCGAGCAAAGATGCTACCAAATCTCTAATCCGTTTTAATGATTTATTGTTGGATAGGCTGCTTGTGTTATAAAAATATGAGTAAAATGGGTAGTTGATGATTATGGCTTTACGGGCATTTAGATGCATTACAATAGACCAGTCCAGATCTTCATAAGCAATTTTTTCTCGGAACTTATATTCTGATCTTTTTATCAAAGTTGATTTATAGCAGCCCAGCCATACATGCGGTTTAAAATTTTCTGATACCAGTATTTCTGTTCCTGCGCCGGAATCTATAAATGAGTCTTTGTTAAGATATGTTTCTGAGACATCTCTTACAGATGTCTCCCTATAAGAGATTGACTTTATAAGTTCTATATCATTATCTTTCTGATAAGTATCGAATATATTGAGAAGTTCCGGATCGTGAAACCAGTCATCGGAATCAATAAAAATTAGCCATTCACCTTTAGAAAATTCTATGCCAGTGTTTCTTGCTCCGCCTAATCCTTTATTTTCTTGAGATATGAATCGATAATTGGATTTGTCTTTAATCCAGTCTTCGATCAGTTGCGGGGTCTCATCAGTTGAACCGTCATTTATTACTATGACTTCATAACAGTTTCTGTCATAGTTGAGGCGGTATATTGATTCAAGGCAGTCGATAATATATTCGCTTACATTATATGCTGGGACAATAATAGAATACTTGCAGTTCATATTGCTCACTTATTGTTCAAACGAAGAGTGTTGGAAAGCTTTTTATAAAGAAGTTTTAGTCTTAATTTATAATTTGATTTATCATAGGTGTTTTTTGTCCAAGTACCTGCGAAATGATGTATGCATACAGTGTTTTTGGTAACTACAACAGAATGACTTTTCCAGTCATTGGCACAAAAATAATCGATTGGATATACAGTAGGAGAAGTGTTTTCCGGAATAGATTTAATTATTGCGCTAAGTCTTTGAACATTAGGGGTTATATTGAATGTGGCGTCATTTAATATAAATTTTTCGGAATCATATTCTTCAAGCGCAGTGCGTATCCAATTGCAGTTCTTCTCGGCCCCGATAACAGCAGAACTTACAGTATCCGGTGATTCCAATCCGATAAATGACTTATTATTTAAAAATGGATCGAACGGCTTCAATACCTCTACATCTGTATCCAGATATATTCCGCCCTGAGTCAAAAGAGCATATAATCTGCAAACATCGGAGACGAATGCATATTTGCGACAATCATAAGCTTCTTTAGCATATCTCCATTTAGAATATGGAAAATTGGTTTCATTCCACTCGACAATTTTATAGTCGGGCAAATGTTTTTTCCAACTATCAATAAATCTAACGACATCTGCCGGTTTTTCATTATTTCCAAACCAGCAGTAATGAATTACTTTTGGGATCATGAGTTATTGTTATCTTAAAAATTTATGTTCTATCCTTTTCAACATATCATAGATGTACAATGATTTTTCATTGAAAAATAATTTGAGAATTTTGTCTGTCTTGTAATTTCTCGGATAGTGCCTTTCTGAAGATATCAAGTTTATAAGCTCTTTCAGATTGGCTTTTCGTTCTTTCCACGTAAGATTATTGCAATAAACGGCGTAGATAATCTCTTCTGTGCATAGACGTAGATAAGAGTCCATATATGAGTAGAATTGTGTGACTGTATTAAATATCTCAGATTTTTTAATTATAATTTTTGTAGTTTTTAATAATGTAGCGGGTGTGTGTGTCTTTGTAGACAGGCTATTGGAGTGAATTATATAATAATATCTAGCATTGTCTACAAATTCGATGGTTTTGCAGAATTTTGAATAATCTAAGAAAAAAATCAGATCCTCCTTGAATGCAATATCTTCTTTGAACTTGATATTATTCTCTATTATAATCTGTCTGTTGTATGCTTTAGCAAAAGGGAATCCATTATGAAGTAAACCTGCTTCTGAAAATGCCTTTTGTATATCTAAAAATTTTCCATTTATGCTTGTAAAAATATCGTAATTTAATTTGTTTTCCAAATTAGTTACCGCTATTGTTCCGATTTTTAGTTTGCTTATACAATCGTTGGTTCTTGAAAAGCTTTCTAAATAATGGGGATCGATCCAGTCGTCAGAATCGATAAATAGAATATAATCCCCTGAAGATAATGCTATTCCATGATTTCGAGCAGATGAGACACCTTGGTTTCTCTGATGTACTACCTTTATCCTTGAATCATATTTCTCCAATTGATTCAGCATTTCTTGTGTTTTGTCTGTTGAGCCGTCATTTATAAATATGATCTCATAATCCTGAAATGTTTGAGCTAGAATAGAATCAGCACATCTATTTATAGTTTTGGCTGCGTTGTATACAGGAACAATTATTGAGAATTTCATGTGATTTACATTTTTCTAACCGCTTAGCGGTTCCGTATGTTAGTAGATATGTTAAATAATATGGGCAATAGTATAGCTAAAGTTAGAATTGGTAAATTATTTAACAGGGTAAATATCAATATGAATCTTCTTTTTTTAATTGATTTAATAATTAGTTAGTCTGATCTGTTGACCCATCGTTAATTATTATTAATTCAAAATCTGAAAATATTTGGTCAAGAATTGATTAACACATCTTAATATTGTAGATTCGGCATTATATGCGGGAATAATAATTGAGTACTTCATAATCAGAGTCTTATAAAATTGACTTAATTAATTTTAAATAGGGTGTTATCATTATACATATAAACTTTTTTAATTTTGTTGATTTCCGATATGGCATATATCTGACCAGCCGTTTAAAAAGATAATCCCATGTCATCACAAATGATTGTCTTAGTGAAGTATTCCACAGCCCTGATGCAAAAAATAAGTAATAACATAATTGCATATCCTTTTTAGCTTTTTCTGCATGTGAGCAATGCATATTATCTATAGAATTAAAAATCTTTTCAATACTGTACTTATATTCTTTAGGAGTGAGTGTCCATTTGTTATATGGGTTTTCAGAATAATAATTATATGCGGCTGTTGAAATAATTTCAATTGAATCTGCATTTGCAAATACTCTGAAATTGAAATCAGAATCTTCTCCAAATCTGATGGCTGTATCAAACTTGCAATTATTTCTTTTTATTATCGACGATTTAAAAGCTTTACTCCAGGGGGTTCTGAAATAGGATTTAGAAATATTATCACACAAGTGGTTACATATATTCTCGTGGCCAGTTATAAATTGAGGAGACGGAATACTTTTGTTTGAGGAATTTCCGAACATCTTAAACCCGCAAACAATAATGTCGGCATTACTCTTTGAAAATGACTCTAAATAATCTTTATCAATATAATCGTCTGCGTCTATAAATACAATGTATTCTCCGGATGCATAGCTTAATCCTTCGTTTCGTGCTGAAGATACCCCTCCATTTGGTTTATGAATGGCTGAAATTCTTGAATCTGTGTCGGCGTAATGATCAATAATTTGCTTTGTCTTATCTTTAGAGCCGTCGTTGACAACGATGACCTCAAAATCCTTAAAAGTCTGGGCAAGTATAGAATCGAAGCACCTGTTCAGAGTTTTGTCAGCATTGTATGCCGGTATTATAATAGAAAATTTCATATGGCTTCATATTTTAGTTAAATACAATACAATCCAGTTTGCGTGTTGATTTTGTAAATATTGCAGACAACAACATTGTAGCAATAAGAATAATGGCAAAATACATTATTGGTGAATATGTCAAACCAAATTCGTCTGCCATAAGCATCGGAAGCCTTTGCAGAATATAGATGGCAAACGCATTTATTCCAAGCCAATCAAGTATGGAACTCTTGATTTCAAACTTCATTGTAAATAGGGTAAGAAGTATGGCAAATGCCATAGCTTCTGGAATAAAGAATATATACATATACTGATGGGATAAGTAGTAAAATATTGAAAATAATACAGAAACAGTAATCAGTATAGTTATATAAGATTTGCGGTTATTAAGCCTATGTTCGATTTTATCTTTATATGCAGACCACAACATTCCCAGCGGAAAAGTCATGATTGTATCCCACCACCAATAGCTTGCGGAAGATTTGACAACAAACATAAGAACAAACAGAACAGCACTTGCTGAAAAAATATACCATAAGAATGCCTGCATTTTAAATTTGTATCTAGAGCAAAGGGTTAGTCCGATGTATGAAAGAATGTAGAGTACAATGATGTCAAATACAAACCAGTTGGAATTTCCCAGACTTAGCCATGCGGTCCAACTCAATACATAGTTTTCTGTGCTGTAGGTGCGTCCTAATAATGTTTCCACTACAAGAAACAGTAGTACGGCTATATCATAATGAACAAGAGTTTTTAAAACTCTTTTACTCATGAATCCATTCAGATAGTCAGATTTTTTTTTCTTAAATGACTCCATTATTCCGTATCCGGAATAAAATAAAAACATGACTACCATCAGTTGTCCGGTATAATCAGGTATAGCATTGAATAGTATGTCGTAACTATGCCCCCCCCAGCCATTTACGGCGGTAGTAGAGATGTATTCCCTACAATGCTTAAATAGAATTACCACCGCAAATATTCCTTTGATCGGAGTTGTCATTTCTCTGCCGATGTAGTTGTTGTTGACCTTTGCAGGTTTTATTCCGATAAAGATTAATAAAAGAAATGCAATTGCGAATATGTCCATAAATGTGCTGTTTGTTATGTGTGTTGTTTTATCCCTATGATTTTCTGTATTTTAATACCTGCTCGTCCCAGTTTCGGAGTTATTATATTTAGTACTTCATATAAGGCATATTGATTTGTGACTCGGCACAAGATGATATATGTGGGAATACATACAAGAACAGATATGCAGAGAGAAAGCAGATTATTGGGAATTAACCAGCTGAATAATAGCCCTTCAAGGAAAATGATAATTCCGAATGACAAGTATGGCATTATCTGACGCATCTGTTTAAGAAAACCGAAATTTAGAATTTTCTTTGTATAGTATGTATTAAGGTATAGTGCTATAGTTGAATAGACGGTCATGCCGATACAGAATACTATCAGATTGCCGATCAATACGGATATAATGAGAATCGCGAATGCGATAGTCTTTTTTACTATCTCAAGACGCAGAAACAGATCGCTTCTCCCTTTGACATACAGAAGATTAAGATTTATTTTAATAATTCCGTCCCAAATATAGTTTATTCCCAGAATCTGAAGTAATAGTATTGATGGAGCCCACTTTTCTGTCAATAAGAGGAGAATCAACGGTTTAGCCACTCCACATAAGAATAATATGATGGGGCAGATGGCAAATGCCGAGATTTTGATGTATTTTTCATATAGTTCCAACAGGCGTTGGTCATCGTCCTGAACTTTACTCAGTACCGGAAATGCCACACTTGAAAGAACTCCATTAACAGTACCGGCAGCCATATCATTGAATCCTTGCGCGCGTGCTACATATCCGAGATCTGTCGCGCTGAACTGCTTTCCTATTACAAGAGGATACATGTTGGAATATGCCGTGTGCAAAAGTCCGGATGCGAGCAGTTTCGAACCATAACCGAACAATTTTTTAAATGATTCGGTTGAAAATATAAAATGAGGAATCCAGCGGACGTAATAGAAAAGCAGACAAGCTCTGATTATGGCTGCCGCTAATTGCTGAAATACAAGTGCCCATGCTCCAAAACCAAGAAAAGCAAACACGAGGCCCACGCAACCTGAAATAATGGCTGAAGAAGTCGAGATCAATGTAGATGTCTTATACCTTAACTCTATTGTAAGCACCACGCTATTTATCGCAGCGAAGGCTCCAATAATAAGAGTCAGGCTATATACACGTATAATATCGATCAGAGGAGGCTGATTATAGAACTTGGCTATATAAGGTGCGGATAGCGCAAGAATAGCGTACATCAAAATGCTAAGTCCGCAGTTGATGAAAAATACTGTACAGAAATCTTTGTCGGTTCGGTCTTTATGTCTGATAAGAGCGTTGGAAAAACCACTGTCGATGATTGTCCCGGCAAGTCCAATAAAAAAACCGAGCATGCCGATCAGACCATAGTCGGCAGGAGTCAGCAATCGCGCCAGAACCAATGAGATCACAAACTGAATAAATTTATTGGAGTATGATCCGATCATACTCCACGCCACACCTTTAACCGCTTTGGATTTAAGAGATTCTTCTGCCATATCTACTGTCTATGCAAACAGTCTTTTATCAAGTTTTGTCGTCAGAGTTGTGAAAAGAGATGCTATGATGAGAGTGGAAGGCATTACTACTGCGAAAAACAGCACGGGATTGAAATGTAATCCATACTCGGAAGCGATAATCATGGGTATACGCTGAAGGATATAGATTGCAAATGCGTTTATTCCGAGCCAATTCAAAATTCTGTTTCCTAATCTCAGCCTCATTGTTACTAATATTACAAATATAGCAAAAATTGGAGAACAGATATATAAGAATGCTTCCATGAAATTGCGCCCGAGATAGCATGTTGTCACCATTGCTGCCGTGGTTGTCAATATCGAAATGATATAGATCTTTTGATTTCTTAATTTCTGTTCAAGCTGCGGTTTGTATGCTGACCATAGCATTCCGGCGGGAAATGCGAATATGGTGTCATACCACCATACCATACCGGGTTTTGATTTGAACATGAACAGCAGAAAAGCAGAACTCATTCCGAAGATAATCCATAGGAAATGCCTCTCATTAAGATTATATCTCACTACTAATGCAAGACCAATGTATGATAAAAGATAAAGTATGATTATATCAAATATGAACCAGTTGGAATTTCCGATGCTTTCCCATCCGATCCAACTTAATGCGTAATTGCTTGATGTATATTCATGCCCGAATGCCAGTGCAACCAAAAGAAAAAGAAAAACGGCGATGTCGAAGTGTATGAGAGTTTTCAAAACTCTTTTTCTGACAAACCCTTTAATGTAATCGTTTTTCTTCCGCTTGAAAGATTCCATTATGCCGAAGCCGGAATACACAAGAAACATAACAACCATCAGTTGCCCGAAAATATCTATAATGGAGTTATACAAGATTGCGTAACTTTGCCCCCCCCCAGTCAGTTATGTGGGAGGGTAGGTATTGGCGTGAATGGTTGAACAGGATTATGATTGCGAAGATCCCCTTTATGGCGGTAGTTGTGTCTCTACTTATATAATCTTCGTTATTCCTGACAGGTTTAACTCCTATCAGAATCAGAATCAAAAATACGATTGCGAATATATCCATTTCTATTTCTTGAATTTACGGGCTTTTTTGCGGTCGAGTATGCAATCGATAATATTATCGCACGCAGATTTTCCGAAGGGTGGCGTCAGATGCTCTGCATAGAAAGATTCCCGTTGGCTTTTCAAGTTGTCGGATCCTTCAAACACATTTTTTATAAACTGCTCGATATCATTTATAGTAGATCCTTTATAATGCAGGTCAAAGGCTTTTTTGTATATTTCGTTCCAGTTCTGCTCTATGCCGCCGGGTCTCACCAGATACATCACGGGATTGCCCGAACATAGATATTCCTCGACAAATGATCCGCAGTCATGTATCATAGCATCGGAATGTTTGAACAGTCCGAGATACTTGCCGCTTTCATATTGACTCCATTCGGAATTTGCCCATTTGTCGTAATATGAGTCAGTTTTCTCTTTTCCCCATATCTTTTCGAGTTTATAGCGTAAGAGAGGGTGCGGCTTGAATGCCCATTGAATTCGGTCTGAATACCTTTCAGCAAGGTCAAGCATCAGTTCTCCAGTCTCAAGAAATGTCGAGGTCTGCCACCAGTTTTCAGGATTTATGGAATGATGGGGAGCATATATGATTCGAATTTTTTTTGAATTCCCTTTCCAAGGATCTTCAAGCAAATCTTTTGGCACAGACATTTCATCCATGGGCGGTATGCCTGTGGCATATCCGTTATTGAAGTTTCCTCCCATTTCTGAGGTATAATATCGGCTTAGAGTGCTGTTTTCATAATAAATTTGCCAACTATTTTGAAAACATGCTGTTTTGAAACTCCAATCTTCGAGACTGCTTCTGAAACCATACGGAGAGTAGCATAATAAAGATTTGAAATTGTTAATAAATTCAACTCCATACCCTTTCTGATAGAAAATAATGTCCGGTCTAAATTTGTCCCACAAAGGATTGGATATGCACTCTGTCTCGTAGAAATCATAACCTTTTTTCTTGCAGTAGTTTTTTAAGTTATCCCGGTCATCTTCATCATGAGTTTTGCTTATAACAAGAATCGGATCAAATCTATGATGCGCAAGCATGGCCTTATAGAGAGCTTCGGTTTTCCAGGCTCCCAGATTTCCCAGCATAAACACAATTCTGATTCTTTTCTTTTTTCTTAGGAAGAAGGATCGTGTGGGTATGTATATGTTCGTATAGAATCGAAGTTTTACACTAAGAATTATTTTCTGTATAAAATTTGAAATATCCATTTATGCGATCATTGTTTGTGGCAAACATGTGATATAGCTGTTTTTATGATGCCTGAGAATAGTTGTCGGTAATTTGTATTGTTCTTGCTTTAAACGAATTAAGATTATGAAATCTTGGATTTCACAAACAGAGATATTATAAATTACCCCCCCGATTGCGTCAATTTTAGGATATTTATTGTATTTATTTGACTTGGGTATTCCTAAAGATCTCTCCAGAATCTTATCAACATGATCAAGAATAGATTCTTTGAATTTATTCTTGATCTCTTGATTGTAGCCAAGATCAATGGCTTTTTCCAGACGGGCAATTATATGAGAAGGTTTCATATATTCCGGATCGATGAAGTTTTCGCGACTCCCGATATTTTCACCGAAGAAACGAAGTTTTGAGTTCCAGACAAGCCCTATGGCCGGTACATCAAGTGAGTAGGCGATAATGGTCGCGTGGAGTCTCGCTGCTATAACAGCTTTGTAATTTGATATGATCTCCACCAGTTCTTTTGAAGATTCGGGTATATGCAGAGAAACATCGAGTCCTCTCTTTAAAAGCTCGTCCTTAATCTGTGTTGCAAAGTCGTTGTCTAATCCGAGTCCATTGGTGAACAAGCTTATTTTATGATCCTTTGCAAGATTCTGCGCAAGGGTCAGATATAGTTCCTTAAGCTCATTAGAATCAAGATTGTATCCGTAATCTTTAAAGACATTTCCTCGTATTATGCCTATTCCTATCTCCTCGGTTTTTTTATTCTGTATATCATAAGCTTCTGAACACCATACGGCGGGATCGCATATTATATCGCATGGTATCTGTGGTGTATTTTCGAAATATCGCTGTTTAAGGGTTGTGAGATCGTCTCGTGTGGAAATTGCCTGTAACGCTTTATGTCTGACGATTCTTTTTAGTACCTGACATTTGAAACTGTTATTGTCGAAACCTTCAACTCCAATGGAGTTGAAAACAGCAGGAATAGAACGCCTCCCTGCAATATCCAGAAGAGCCTTTAGCGATGCTCCAAAGAATTGAACCTTAAATTTTAACAGACCTCCGCCATTGACAACTATAAGATCTTGTTTTTTTATGATTCGGTTATAGTATTTTAAATAGTTTAATTTCTGTTTTGTAAATTGAAGTTTCTCATTTTTAAATCCCAGTTTCCTTAAAGCAAAGAAAAAAGCACGGGTAATGATGTCCGATCGCATGTATCTGTCGGCATAATCCAATACTGCTGTATCGGAATCCATATCAAAGCCTGATTTTGCCAACTGATGACGATATATCCATTCGGTACATTCTCCGATTATGGGATCTCCGAAGTTGTGGTCATCATACAATCCTACAAAGAGTATATTTTTCTTCATAATAGTGTGCTGGTTTAATTTGATTATCAATTACAAAGGCTACACTCGGGAATCTTCAGTCTGTTTTGAGATGTGGAGTCAGTTTCATTCGGAAAATTCAAAACTGAGAAGGGTGCGCTTTATCCCTTCGCTAAGGGTGACTTTAGGTGAGAATCCCAGTTTTTCTATTTTTGTGTTGTCAAGTCTGACCCTCTTGTAGTTACAGTATCCTTTTGTGCGGTCTTCATCATTAGAGAATATGACAGATATGTTTTTGCCGGAAGCGGCGCATACCATTTTGGCTATGTCGCGGATCATATACGGTTCCCGTTCGTTAGATAGGTTGTAAGCCTCCCCAGGGTTGCCTTTTAAAATAATATGCAACAGCCCGACAATCGCGTCAGACAGATATATGAAGGCTCGTTCAGCTGTGCCGTCACTCAACATGACTATATCTCTGCCATTTATGGCGTCTCCCATGAAGTCTGCCATTACCCTTCCGTCATTTTTTGTCTTCATGCCGGGGCCGAATGAGTGGGCAATGCGAGCACAGAATGTATTGATGCCATATTCGTCAAAATAAGATCTGGCTATAGACTCGACGGCCCGCTTGCTTTCAGGATAGCAATTTCTCGACAACATGGGGTCGATCTCACCAAAAGATGTTTCTGTCAGCTCGGTCAAATCTGATTTTCCGTATACTTCTCTTGTTGATGCAAATAGTACTGCCTTTGTCTTTTTAGTTCTTGCAAGCTCCAGCACGTTGAACGCTCCCAGTATGTTTGCTTTCAGGATGCCTACAGGATCATTGATGATTGAAGTCGGAGAAGCGTTGCCGGCAAGATGAAAGATATAGTCTATATTCCTATCTGCTTTTATTGGTTCGATGACGTCCTGATTCAGATATATTAGACCGTCCTGACAGTTTTCTTCGCCGAATAAAAGTCTGGATTTTGTCAAGGATCTTGTAAGACCTATTATCTTTATCCCAAGTTGCTGACTGCGGTTCAGTGTTATGAATAAAGCAGTCAGATAAATGCCGATCATGGAATTGATGCCCGTGATCAATATGTTGGAATTTCTGAATCGATTCCAATCCAGATCGGATTTTATAATATCATTTATGTCAGACTCTATTACGGGATTTGATGTAACAGTCATATTAAAATCCAAAAATTTGTTGGTTTTCATGTACTTGCACCATCGCTCGGAATGTAAAGAAGTCTGATGGAGTCGTGATTTTTATGTTCTCTGTCGGACCTTCGATCACACCGAGTTTATAGCCATAGTGTCTCATCATTGTGCAGCTGTCAATAAAGTCAGTTCTGTTTTCTGAAAGTGCTTTATGATGGGCCGAGAGTATATCATCAAGAATAAATGACTGCGGTGCTCTTGCGATCATTGACTGACTTCTGTCGGGAATTTCAAGGGTGTCATTGTCTTGAAGTACGATAAAGGTTTCTGACGCTCTGACACATGTTATGCAGCTTCCGCATTCTTTCAGTTTATTTATATTGTCAGTTATTGTCTCCTCGGTAATCAGGGGTCTGACGCCATCATGAATCAGAACATAGTGATTGCCTGAACCGGCATGGTCTTTCGCTGCCACCAGTCCATTGTAAATGGAAAGTTGTCCTGTTGAACCTCCCGGTACTATCTTGACAACCTTGTTTATTTCAAATTTTTTGAGCATTTTTTCCAGAAATGGAATCCATGACTCAATACATGCGACTACAATGGCATCTATCCGGGGATGATTGTCAAATAGTTCAAGAGTATATATTATAATAGGCTTGCCATTTAATTCAAGAAACTGCTTTGGCCGGGATTTGGTATGCATTCTGGATCCAATGCCTCCGGCAAATATAACGGCAATGTTCATAATCAGAGATTAACGAGTGTGATTTTTAGTCGGGAGAGGCTACGGACTGTAGTCACATAAGTGGTGACATTATTTTTATGGCTTGGTCTTTGACTGACTGGAAGCAGAGGAGGGGGGATGATTCTGACTATTTTGTCTTGAGCATCGACAATTCGGAGCACTTTTGCATGAATATGTCGAGGTTGTGTGGGTGGGGTATGCTGAAGCTGTCTGACGGCAGATTGTACGGTCTGAGTCCTGCCTGATTGTGTATGGTCGGTTGAATCAGGTAGTTACGGCCTTTGCGGTAATTTTGTCGAATCTGGCTGGCGGGTCATTGTCGTGTGGCGCGCCGTAAGTCGGAGGCGCGGTGGTGTCAGGTCAGAATTCTTTTCGGTCTGCAAAATTAATAAATAAATGTCAGATAGCCAAAAATCAGCCGCCCCGCTGGGTGAAATGATGTAAGATCCATCCCACAAAAAATGTTAATGGCTGGAGTGCAAGGGAGCGGCCTTTCAGAGAAGTTTTACGGAATGGAACAATTCGAGTTTTCTTATGGGTGATGGAGGGAGGCGATGGATCTGGTGCGGGTCGTCATTTTGCAGTCTATGCCCGTGGTATATGGGTGTTTCTCCATCCTTCGGATGGTTTTCAAGCGAGAATATGATGACGGATCCCCGGCCTTTATGATAGCCGAAGAGGCGTCTTTCTTTTTTGTCGCCTACTGCGATCTTCAGATTATGTTCGATATCTGTTTTGTCAAGGTCGAGCGGTGAGACTCTGACTCCTTCGCCTGTGATATATTCCTTTTTGCGGTGTTTGTCAGATTCGTGGTTGAACATACGGACCGGATCGCGGTGGTGCGAGAACCAGTCATGGGCATCGGTCTCGCTCCTCACGCATTCGTTGATCCTTACCGGAGGTTGCTGAGCGTTGTCTTTCCAGACGGTAAGCACCGGTGGTGCAAATATGTCTGACGGTATGACAAGCGCCATAGTCTCTTTTGACGAAACGGCCTTGGCGTAACGTCCCCACAGTCCGTCGGTCATGTCGTCATCTGCCGAATAAATCATGTAGCCGGGCTCGGGCGGAGGCATATGGCGGAAGTCGGTAAGACCGGTAAACGCCATGCGTCTGAGACCGAGCGAAGTCCTGTCTGACAGGTCGGTTTCTTTTTCAACCGCACGAGTGGCTTCGACCCTTCATCGGCCGGCAGATGGATCAAAAGTTTATTCATCAAACAATACGTCAAGGTCAAGGTTCAATGCGGTCAAGCCACAGTGCGGTCTGAGCTTTAAGACTGTTGTCGGTTTTGCCGGATGCCGGGTCTGGCAGTATCGCCTCCGGGATGGCTGTAGGATCGGAGCCATATCGCTCCAGAACGGCTACGGCATAAGCTCCGTCGCCCATGTCTGCGGATACCTGTCTGTGCTCAAGTGCGTCTGTGTCTGTGCCGTATGAAGCCTGAGGCCCGATGCGGAACGCGCTGAGATACTGGAATCTGTCGTTGAACAGCGGATGCGGCGCAAGGAGTTCTTTGTCAGGATTGGAAAATCCCGGATATGCTTTCAGTGAGGTGGCGTTGTCAAGGGTATACTGGAAGCGGAAATCCAGGGAGCCGCAATTTCCGTCGGAGTCGATGATGATATGCATCATGTCGGGATTGTCGTCGTTACCGACAAACCAGTTGACGAGTGGGCCTGACTGTCCGCCTATGTTGACCGCCCGGCTTTTAAGGGAGAGGCGGCTGGGATAGCTGCTGTCTGTCGCGGAATCTCGCAGAAGAGGCAGGGCTTGTGTTACCGAAGATTTGCCCATGCCGTTTATGCCGGTCATGATGGTAAGCGGCGCGATGTCGAGATCTGTGTTGGCGTGTGCCTTGAAGTTGTGGATATGTATATGGCTTATCATTGCGAGGCATGGTTTTTTATGAGAGATCCGATTGTGTCGTAACGGTATGTTGTGGCGGCCTTTCGGTCGGATTTACTGCCGACAGATTCTCTAAGTCGGGCATCGGAGGCCATGAGCTGCGTGAAATCTTCTATAAATGATGCTTTTGACCGCACAAGACTTTCAGTTTCACAGTCGGAGAGCATGGCGATGCTGGTTACCATCACGTCGAACAGGGAAACTATGTGATGCAAAGATAGCGGAAATTCGGAATTATTCCGAATTTCCGCTATCCGAATTATGCTGAATTCAAGCCCTTTTGAACAAGTAGAGGTCGTAAGGCAGGGGCGGTGTTATTTCACGATGCCTTTTTCGAGGTATTCGGCGAGGTTGGTGCGGATGCGCTCTTCGGCGCGTTCCACGGCCACTTTCTCCATGTCGTGGTCGACCATGAGGTTGACGAGCTGCTCGAATGTGGTTTTCTTGGCCGGATCCCATCCGAGGCGTCCCTTGGCTTTGGTGGGGTCTCCCCAGAGGTTGACCACATCGGTGGGGCGGTAGAAGTCGGGGCTGACTTCGACGAGAGTCTTGCCTGTGGTCTTGTCGATGCCCTTCTCGTTCTCGCCTTCGCCTTCCCAGCGCAGCTCGATGCCTGCGCGGCGGAATGCAAGCTCGCAGAATTCCCGCACGGTGTGCTGCTCGCCGGTGGCGATCACGAAGTCTTCGGGCTTCTCCTGCTGAAGCAGGAGCCACATGCACTCCACGTAGTCTTTGGCGTAGCCCCAGTCGCGGAGCGAGCTGAGGTTTCCGAGGTAGAGCTTCTCCTGCTTGCCCTGGGCGATGCGGGCGGCTGCAAGTGTGATCTTGCGGGTCACGAATGTCTCTCCGCGGCGCTCGCTCTCGTGATTGAAGAGTATGCCCGAGCATGCGTACATGCCGTATGCCTCGCGGTATTCCTTGACGATCCAGAATCCGTAGAGTTTCGCCACGGCGTAGGGGGAGTAGGGGTGGAAGGGGGTGTTCTCGTTCTGGGGCACCTCTTCTACCTTGCCGTAAAGCTCGGATGTCGATGCCTGATAGAAACGGCATGTTTCGGCCAGTCCGCACAGGCGTATGGCCTCAAGGCAGCGGAGCACACCGGTGGCGTCGATGTCGGCGGTGAACTCGGGTGAGTCGAACGACACCTGCACGTGGCTCTGTGCGGCGAGGTTGTAGAATTCGTCGGGGCGTATCTTCGAGACAGCCTGAAGTATCGACATGGAGTCGCCGAGGTCGGCGTAGTGGAGGTGGAAGTCGGGATGCCCCTCGAGGTGGGCTATGCGTTCGCGGTAGTCTACCGACGAACGGCGTATGATGCCATGCACGTCGTAGCCTTTCTCAAGCAGGAGTTCGGCGAGATAGCTGCCGTCCTGACCGGTAATTCCTGTAATCAGCGCGGTTTTCATTATCTTATTCTTAGTTATTTGTTTGTTTTGAAATGCAAAATTAATCAATATCTCTTGTATATCAAAACGATAATTTATAAAAGCAGGTTAAACTGCGTCATAAAGTGATCAAACTGCATCGACGCGCGCGGGGGCGGGGCGGCGTGGTGTGCGTCCGCCTGTGATGACGGCGAGGGTGCGGTGTGCGACGCGTGCAAGCGCGAAGTAAAGCTGCGGTATAAGCGTTAGTCTTGCCACGGTGAAGTATATGAACGCCGTGAATGTCTGCCATTTTTCGGGCAAGAGCGGGTCGGTGATCCGTGAGAACGCCTCGACTATGGCGAGGGGATGGACCACGTAGATGAAGAATCCGGCGGGGGCGAGCTTGAGCATCAGTCGGTTGACGGGAGTCGATGCGTGGTCTTCGGCAGATCCGCGCGGCCTGAGCGAGAGCGACACTATTGCGAAGAGTGCGAAGACTCCGGAGAGGGCTGTGAGATCGCGCAGCAGCATTACCTTGGGCCCTGTGAGGATATGGTTCATGTCGTAGCGGTATACTGCGGCCGATCCAGCGGCACAAAGGATTGCCCACGCGGTTATTATGACAACCGGACGGCGGCGGACAAATGCAGTCGGGTCTGTTCTGTAAATTGCGAATGCGGCTCCGAGAGAGAAGTAGCATACGGTGCGGTTCTCAAGGCCGGGGAGTCCGGCATGGAGCAGGATGCCGGCCAGAATGAGAGGGAATATCCAGAGGCGAAGCAGCTTCGCAAGCCACCATATGACCGGTGACAGCAGCGTCATTATCATAAGATCGCGAACAAACCACAAGACGTCGTGTCCGCCTGGATAGCCAAGCGGAACACTGTCGTAGCCAAGCAGAGAGTGCTCGGTCATGTTAAATCCTTTGGCCCAGAATATCTCGGCGATGTCTGAAAAATGGCTGACGGAATCGGGACTGTCGACGGCGAGGGTGCATGCATATCCGATGGTGATCCAGATAAGGTAGGGTATTAGCAGCGAGGCGACCCGTCGGCGCAGCGAGTGGAAGTAGTCGCTCGGGCCGAATGTCTGTCGACCGGCGAAAAGAAGGTATCCGCTAATGAAGAAGAAAGTAGAGAGAGCGGCCAGGGATATTGTCCAGCAGAGAGTGGCGTTGAGTAATGACGAAGGGTCGGCGTGATCCCATGATGCCTCGGTGTGCATTAATACGATCATGGCTGCGAGCGGGAATTTCAGCCATGATATGCATCTGCTTGTATGTGAGTCTCGTGAAAGCATATATCGTGTGAAAGGGTTTGTCAGGCGGTCAGCTGCCGTGCGGGGCAGGGCTCATGAAGCGGCGTCCGACAAGATTCCATGACAGGAATGCCAGTGCGGTCACTGCCGCTGTGACGGCCAACAGGCCGGTCCATTGCCCGAGGCGAGAGATTCCGGCCATGACGGCAAGCTGCATCAGCGGGAAGTGGAAGAGATAGATGTCGTAGCTCACGTTGTCGTGACGGCTGACCAGATGCCCCCAGTTTCCGACCATCGAGAACCAGATCACAAGTGTGCCGAGCACGGGCGGACGGAGAAAGATCCCGGTTTCGGGCCACAGCCTCATGGCCGCGAGTCCGCAGATGAGCAGTATCATGATTGTCCACTTCCGGTGCATCAGCGTGTCGAGGCGATAGTAGAGCAGGACTCCGATGTAGAAGAATGAGAGCTGGCCGAACACCTGACGTCCGAGTATGGCGTATATCTCGTGCCCCGACACGCGGTGCAGGTGGGCGAACAGCCAGGAGTATCCTGTCGACAGGGTTATGATCGCGCAGAATACCCATATGGATTCTTGGGGCGACCGGTGAAGGCGACGCAGGAGTGCGGCGACGAGGGGCACGCTGAGATAGAGACACCACTCCACTTTCATGGTCCAGAGCGAGCCGTTGACGGCGGCGGTGGTGAATCGCGGCCCTTCGAACACGCCTGGCAGCGAAGGCTCGAGGAAGTTTAGGAACAGGGTGTTGGAGACAAGGTAGCACCACCACTGAGGATCTGTGAAGTATCTGGCGGCCGGCAGCGACGAGACCGCCGCGAGAAGGAACGCGCAGAGCAGCACAATGAAGAGGTATGGCGGGAGTATGCGCCGCGCACGCGCCGCGATGTAGTGCCGCAGACCGGGGCGCTTTTCGAAATTGCGGTATATCAGAAATCCGCTCAGTGCGAAGAATCCGCCGACACCGGTGCTTGCCGGTATGGGAAAGGGTATGTCGGCTCCGCAGAGGTAATTGAAATGCTCGACAACAACAGCGAATGCCAGCACGTAGCGTATGGCATCCATGTTGTTGCCGGTGCGTTTCAGCTTATGTTCATATTCCGTCGCTGTCATGCGTATCGGGTGAAGGGCGTCAGCGTGTCACGGTGACGCTCATGGCCGGGAAGCCGGTTGTGGCGGTGGCGTCAGACACGGTGTATCGTCCGGTCGGCACACGGCGTCCGGATCTGTCGCGCAGATCCCAGTATGATGTGCCGTTGACGGCGTCGGGCACATTGGCTACAGTCTTTCCGTCGGCATCGGTCACTTTGAGGATGGTTCCGGCGGGAATGTTGTGTATGGCCACAGTGCCGGCATAGTCCGGGCCGACGGCCTCAGGCGTGATGAACGGGTCGAGAATTCCGTCGCGCTCCTGTCCGGGCGAGTCCACTCTGACTTCGGCTATGCCGAGATCTGTCGATATGAAGAGCGATTTTGTCTCCGGATTCCATCCGAGTCCGTATATGCCGTCGGAGGGTATGGGTGAGTTATGTGTCGTGAAGTGGGCGATCATTTCCGTGCGGTCGGCGTTCAGGCCGATCACGCCTCCGCTTTCGGCTCCGATCCAGAGGCGGTTGTACTCATCGAAACATGCCGATGTGGCGATGACCGGAGACAGGATCTCGTATCCGTGGCCGACATCAGACTTGAGTGTGAGTGCCTTGGCCGGCATCACTCCATCGACCGGTGATGCCGACGGGTCGATCACATACGTGTCGAAAAATGTCATCACGACAATATCGCCTGTGACCGGATCTTCCTGTATGTCGTTGACAAAACCTAACGATGTCTGCGCTCCGTTGTCGAGCCGCATGCGGAATATTTTGGCCAGAGAGTCGTCGGCTGTGTTGTCGAGAGTGCCTTTGTGGTCGTATATAACTATAGCGGGACCGTCGAGCGATGTGCCCCGGCTGGCTCCGTCCTGGAACGACACGATGAGTTTCCCTTTGTTTTTCGGATGTCTGAGAGCTTTTGCCAGGGTCCGGAAATATGGCAGCACAGAGTTGTCGTGAACAGATATCTCTTTCCAGTTGCCGGCAAGCGACGGGTCTCCGCTTTCGAGCGATGCGCGTCTCGCTTCCGGAGTCCAGTAACGGAAAGTCACGGTGTTGCGTTTGCTCTCGTCGTAGTCGTATCCGGTGGAGCGGAATGCCCAGAGCACGTTGTCTGCATCGAAGCCGGCACAATACGTGCCGGTGAATGTTTCCCAGTTCTGACGTGCGATATCGGTCTGGCACGGGAACTTGGCGAATGCGTAGTTGGGCACAGTCGACAGAATCGGATATTCGCGCGGGTCGGTTATATTGGTGGCGGCAAGTCCGCACCAGTTGGACCCCGAGTGCATGTAGTCGGGGAAAACAGGGTCTACCACAGAACCCATCGGGTTTCCGATAGGAAAGAGGTTGCGCTGAGAGTTCCATGCGCTGGCGAATGCCGTATTCTCGTCGGCGTAATAAGGACGGTTGTGAGCCGATGACCGGTTTGTCCAGATGCCGTTGCGATATGCTGCAGTGAGGACGGGAAAGACTTTGACAGGAGAGACTGTGCTTAAGAACCACATCTTGTCTCCCGGCTCGCGGTTGACAACGATAAATCCGTGCGCCTGAGAGTAAATGAAATCCACATCCTTGCAGACGAGCGGCGCTGCTGTCTTGTAGACACCTTTTTCTGTCCATGTCGAGCCGTCGAGCTGACGGCACACGAATTCGCCGCGCTCGCGGTATGCCCAGAATGTCTTGTGGTCGTAAGATGAAGACCAGAACGTGCTGCCTGACGGGAGCGTCACTGTCGTCATGACGGGTTTGGAGCCGTCATCGCCGGCGTTGCTGATCAGATATGCCTTTGATGCCGACGATATGTAATATCCTTTAGAGGTGGGTATTATGGTGTGCTCTAACCGGTCTGACACGATGTTGGCGGCATTCTGCAGGATTGTGCTGCTATTTACGAACGCCTCGCGGTCCCAGGATCCGTTGGCTTGGCGTATCGCTTTGATAACCGCGCCTGTCGATGTGGCATATCCGAAGAAATTCTCGCCGAGTGGAAAGATATGGAGGGGAGTGCCGGCAACGCCGGTTGTAGCGGCGGGGATCGGGCTGAACGACTCGCGTCGTGCGATATCTGAGCCGGCCTTGGCCTCGTGCATCGCGCCGTCGATTATGGCAATGATGCTTGAACCGACGGGGCAGATGTCGCTTACAGGCATGCCCCATTCCACATTCCGGAGCAGGGAGTGGGTGGCGGCGGATATGCTGATGTAGCCTGAGCCGGCGCTGATCCATACGTTGTGCGACGCCGGATCGAACGATATCGAGTTAATTACTGATGCTCCCGGGAAACTGCGGTCGCGTATCTCGGAGAAATATGTCACTTTGCGGTCGCGGGTCACCAGGTCTATCCCTCCGTCATTGTATGCTATGACGACATGGCCTGTGGCGGGATCGGCGGCGAACATCCTCATGTCGGCGCCCGACAGGGGGGCGACCCGGCGCAGATCCTGCAGTCCGGCTGCGGTGTCGTTCTTGTCGAGAAAGAACACGGCACCGACCGGTGTGCTGTAGTATCCGTTATAGTCGGTTGCCGAATAGGGTGTCTGGTGAACGAAGAAATAGACTGCGTCGGCTGTGTCAACTATCTTGCGCGGCCGGTTGTCGAACGCGGAGTGAAATGTCCAGTCGGGGTCAGCGGCTGCAGGGAGTGACGCGTGGGCGGAGTGCGATGCGAACAGGATGCAGAGAACCGTTATGACTTTTGCCAGTGAAATGGACTTGATTGACATATGTGATTGAGCTACAGAGTAAGTGTTAGGTTATCTCACTTATAACGCGGTCAATGCCGGAAAATTGTGGAGATCAGTTGTCGGGTGCCCATGGGAAGCGCACTATCGTTCCTTCGCGATAAAGCGACCAGTCGGGTGTGATGACCGCGTCGGGTCGTGTCACGGTTATGACGGCGGTGCGTATCTCGGCTTCCGGCACGATTTTTCTGACGGCTTCCACCACACTGAGAAGTGTGGCTCCGGAGTCGACGGCGTCGTCGACGATCAGTATCCGGCCGTTCGGTTCACGGCTCAGTTCGGCGGCGAGTTCCGGAGAGATCTCCACGTGCGACGGCACCGGGGGGAAGACACGGGTCTTGAGCGCGTATAGGCGGCTCTCGGCAATGCGCAGCATGTCGTTGACACGACGCGGCAGCCGGGCGACAAGTGCCGGCAGCAGTTTCCGACGCGCCTTGTGTGCGCCCCGGCGTTTGGTCACGGCCACACGGCGTGGTGAGGGCATGCGCTGAGCCACGAGCCAGCCGCCGGTGGCGATTCCGGCTATAAGCGTGTAGTCGAATCCGGAGTCGTGGACCTTGCGGGCGAGTGCCTCGCAGGCTGCGCTG
Organism: Muribaculaceae bacterium; assembly: GCA_009775355.1. GTDB lineage: Bacteria > Bacteroidota > Bacteroidia > Bacteroidales > Muribaculaceae > Lepagella. The sequence continues at coordinate 11,817 of VSPN01000016.1, read as the reverse complement.
AATTCAGCTTCGGTGAGCGTGACTATTCTCATGGCCGGAGGGTGTGTCATGAAAGCACGAGCGAAGTCTCTTCGTCTGTGACTGTGAGCGTTGCGGCGGCTCCGAGCGGGAGCGGAAGATTGTCGTCGGTGTGACCTGCCGGAAAACCGAACGCCACAGGAAACGGCACGTCGCCGAGAAGCCGCGAGATCATCGTCTCCATGTCGGGATGGTTGCGGTCGGGGCGGTATTCGGTGAAATGCCCCACGAGAAGTCCTTTGATGCTGTCGAGCCGGCCGGCGAGCCGCAGGCGGATCAGCATTCTTTCGACGGCGTAGATGGCCTCCGAGATGTCTTCGATGAATAGTATCAGCGGCTCATCGCAGTCGAGCGGATCGAAGGGTGTGGCGGCCAGTCCGTTGATCACGGCGAGATTGCCGCCGGCGAGCATCCCCTCTGCCTGACCGGTGCGGTTGAGCGGATGGGCGGGGGCGATATATTCCACCGGCAGGCCGTCGGTGAGAATCCTCATCATGGCGCGGGTGCAGTAGTGGTCGGACGGCAGCAGGGTCAGGTGCCGGGCCATCGGGGCGTGGAGCGACATGACTCCGGCCTTGAGCGAGAGGGCGTGAAGGATGGAGATGTCGGAGAATCCTATCAGCCATTTCGGGTTGTCGGCTATGAGCCCGAGGGGAATTCTGCCGATCAGTCGGCAGCAGCCGTATCCGCCGCGGGCGCAGAGAATGGCGCGCACCGACGGGTCGCTCCATGCGTCGGTGAGATCGGCGAGGCGACCGCTGTCGGAGGCGGCGTATGAACCTGCGGCCGGACCCTTGGCGTGGGGTGCGACGAACGGTCTGAACCCTTCGGATTCAAGAAATCCGACAGCGCCGTCGATATAGTCCGGATTGACTTCGGTGGCAGGGGAGACGACAGCTATCCTGTCGCCCGGAGAGAGCAGTGGAGGTTGCAGTGTGAACATGGTCAGAAGGGCTGTACGGCCAATCCGGCCGCCGAGATGCGGGCCGCTATTCTCTCGAGTTCCGCGCGTTCGACTTTCCGTAGGTTTTCCTCGGGAGTGGAGCGGTCGATGCTGTAGATCATCACCTCGCGCGGCCTGATGGCGAGGTATGCTCTTATGAGGGCGTCAATCTCGGCGTCGGTTGTGTTGTCGACCGGGTGTCCGTCATGCTCGCCGCGCAGGAACATGGTCTGTATCACGGCCTGTCGGGCAAACTGGCGCAGGCTTTCCACCACGCGTTCCACGGTGAATGCCGGGTCGTTGGGGCGGTCGATCAGTCTCATTGTCTCCTCGACGGCGGAGTCGAGTTTGAGGATATTGTTGTCGACCCGCTTCAGGGCATCGGCCACCGAGGGGTTGAAGATGCGCGTGGAGTTGGACAGGACAGAGATGCGGGCCTCGGGAAAATAGATGTCGCGGAGACGCATCACGTCGCCGGTGATTGCGGCGAAATCGGGATGAAGCGTAGGTTCGCCGTTGCCCGAGAATGTTATGACGTCGAGAGTCTCGCCGGCTTCGCGCATGGCGGCGAGCCGCTGTTCGAGCTCGGCGGCCACGCGGTCGCGCGGGGGGAGTCCGGACCGTCCTGCGCCCTGAGCGTTGAATCCTGCCTCGCAATAGAGGCAGTCGAACGAACATATCTTGCCGTCGGATGGCATGAGGTTGACGCCGAGCGACACCCCGAGACGGCGTGAGTGCACGGGCCCGAATATCGTGGAGTGAAAAAGAATGGTCTGGTCTTTCATCTTGTCTTAGTTTTTTCCGGTGAGAAGCGACTGCAGGTCGTGGAGCACGGTCAGTGCCTGCAGAGGAGTGAGGTTGTCGATGCTGAGATTGAGAAGCCGGTCGCGTATCTGCGACAGCAGGGGGTCGTCGAGCTGGAAGAGCGAGAGCTGGTAGCCGTCGCGAGCCTTGCCGAGTCCCGAGAGGTCGGGTTTGCTCTTCGCGGAGTCGGGCGATGCCGAGGCTGCCTCAAGACGCTCGAGCACCTGGTCGGCGCGTCGCACTATAGAGGGTGGCATTCCGGCGAGTCTCGCCACGTGTATTCCGAAACTGTGGGCCGAGCCGCCTCGCTCAAGCTTGCGCATGAAGACGACCTTGCCGTTGATCTCGCGCACCGACACGTTGTGGTTCTCGATGCGGGAGAACGATGTCTCCATCTCGTTGAGCTCATGGTAGTGAGTGGCGAAAAGTGTCTTGGGATGCGCATCGGGATTCTCGTGGATATGCTCCACGATGGCCCACGCGATCGAGATGCCGTCGTAGGTCGACGTGCCGCGTCCGAGTTCGTCGAAGAGTATCAGGGAGCGCGGACTCATGTTGTTGAGAATGGCGGCGGCCTCGTTCATCTCGATCATGAATGTCGATTCGCCCGATGAGATGTTGTCGGAAGCTCCGACGCGTGTGAAGATCTTGTCGACATAGCCTATCTCGGCGCTCTCAGCCGGCACGAACGAGCCGATCTGGGCCATGAGCGTGATCAGCGCTGTCTGCCGGAGCAGTGCCGATTTACCCGACATGTTGGGTCCGGTGATCATCATGATCTGGGTCTTGTCGGAGTCGAGGGTGAGCGAGTTAGCTATGTATGGCTCTCCGGGAGGAAGGCGGCGCTCGATGACCGGGTGACGCCCCTCGCGGATGCTGATGCGCATCGAGTCGCTGACAACGGGACGCACATATCCGTAGGCGTCGGCAGCGAGGGCGAGGGCGAGCAGGCAGTCGGCATATTCGGCCGCAGAGGCGTGCGACTGCATGTCGGGGATCACGCGAGCCAGCCCGTCGACGAGCCGCGAGAATATGCGGGTCTCGATCTCGTCGATCTTCTGTTCGGCGCCCATTATCTTCTCTTCATATTCCTTGAGCTCGGGGGTGATGTAGCGCTCGGCACTGACAAGAGTCTGCTTGCGGATCCAGTCGGCCGGCACCTTGTCGCGGTGGGTGTTGCGCACCTCGATATAGTATCCGAACACGTTGTTGAACCCGATCTTGAGCGACGGTATGCCTGTGGCTTCCGACTCGCGGGTCTGGATATCGGCCAGTGCCTGGCGTCCGCCGGAGTGCAGTCGCCTGAGTTCGTCGAGCTCGGCGTCGACACCGGGGGCGATGGCGGGTCCGCGACCGAGCACAGCCGGAGCGTCGGCGCAGAGCGTGGCCTCGATCGTGTCGGTCACGGGGGAGCAGTCGGCCATTTTTCCGGCGATCGCGCGGAGCGCCTCCGATTCAGATTCGGCCAGAGTGCGGAGCAGTGCGCCCGAAGCCGTCAGCGATGCACAAAGCGAGACGCACTCGCGCGGCGAAATGCGTCGGGCCCCTACTTTGGTGACGAGACGCTGCAGGTCGCCGACACGCTGCAGGCATTCCTGCGCCTTGCAGCGGGTGTCGGGGTCGCGGAAGAAATATTCCACCGTGTCGTGCCGTCTGGATATCTCGTCGAGGTCGAGAAGCGGGAAGAGGATCCAGTGCCGGAGTCTACGTGCGCCCATCGGCGTCGATGTCATGTTGAGCACGTCATAGAGCGACATGCCGTCGGGGGCGAGCGGCTCGGTCAGTTCCAGATTGCGGACCGTGAAGCGGTCGAGCGCCACGAATCGGCCGGAGTCTATGCGGCCGAGCGTGGTGATGTGGCCGATGTCGGTGTGGTGCGTCAGGTCGAGGTAGTGAAGCACGGCTCCGGCGGCTATGACGGCGTCGGGCAGATGGTCGACCCCGAATCCTTTAAGCCCTTTGGTGCCGAACTGCGATGTGAGGCGCGACTCTGCGGCGTCGGAGGTGAACACCCAGTCGTCGAGGTCGAATATGGCGCAGCGGTGCGATATGTTGTCGTCGGTCCACTGTCTCAGCCCAGACATGCGCAGCAGTTCCTTGGGACGTATGTTGGAGACGAGCTTGTCGATGTCGCGTGCGGAACCCTGCGCACACAGGAACTCTCCGGTCGATATGTCGAGAAACGCCACCCCGACCGACGCGCGGTTCACGTGGATGGCGGCCAGATAATTGTTCTCGCGTGCCGACAGGGAGTTGTCGTTGAGGTTTACGCCCGGGGTGACCAGCTCGGTTATGCCCCGCTTCACGAGCTTCTTGGTGAGTTTCGGGTCTTCGAGCTGCTCGCAGATGGCCACGCGCCGTCCGGCGCGGACGAGTCTCGGCAGGTAGGTGTCGAGGGCGTGGTGGGGGAATCCGGCGAGCTCCACGTAGGCGGCCTTGCCGTTGGCGCGGCGGGTCAGGGTTATGCCGAGAATCTCGGAAGCGGCAACGGCGTCGTCGGAAAATGTCTCGTAGAAGTCTCCCACGCGGAACAGCAGCAACGCGTCGGGATGCTTCTTTTTCATCTCGACATACTGGCTCATCAGCGGGGTTTCGGCTATCTTTTTCAAGGTTTCAGGGTTGTAGTTGTAAGTCATGGTCATGTCGGGAAGATGCTGAGCATCCATATCGACATTCCCACATAAATGAGCAGACCGACCACATCGTTGGTGATCTGGATGAAAGGTCCTGTGGCGAGCGCAGGGTTGACGCGAAGCTTCTCGAGCGTGAGCGGCACAAGCGTGCCGAACACTGTGGCGAATATCACCACGGCGAAGAGCGACACCGACACGGCCATGACGAGCGCGTAGTCGCCAGGCTCGGTAAGCGATATGTATGCGAACACGACGCCCGAAATGACAATGGCGTTGAGGATCGCGATTCTTACTCCGCGCCATATCTGATGCCAGAAGTCGGCGAGTTCGAGTCGGCCGTTGGCGAGACCCTGCACGACGATGGCCGATGCCTGAACGCCGACATTACCTCCGGTGCCTCCGATGAGCGGGATGAAGAACGCGAGTGCGGTGACGGCGGCGAGCTGCCGCTCGAATCCTCCGAGTATCAGCGAGTTGACTATGCCTCCGATAATGCCTATCAGCAGCCAGGGGAGCCGAGCCTTCGTCTGGGCGAAGATTGAGTCGTCGGCGTCGATGTCGGACGATATACCCGATGCGAGCTGGTAGTCGCGTTCAGACTGCTCGCGCACCTGGTCCATGACGTCATCGACCGTGATCTGTCCGACAAGGCGTCCGATCGAGTCTACGACGGGCATGGCCACAAGGTCGTACTTCTCGAAGTCGATGGCCACCTCCTCGATCGGCATGTCGGCCTTGACCGACACTGGGTCGGTCTCCATGACATGCTTGATCTTCGACACCGACGGGTGGGTGATCATCTTCTTGAGCGGGAGCACACCCTTGAGCCGGTTGTCGTCGTCGACCACGTAGACGTAATAGATATCGTCGAGTTCCTCTGCCTGATGGCGCATCTCGCGCAGACAGTCGGGCATCGACAGGTTCTCGTTGACCGATATCAGCTCGGTGCCCATCAGACCGCCGGCGGTGTCCTCGTCATATTGCAGCAGGTCGACGATGTCGCCGGCCTGCTCGACGTCGCCGATGTTCTGTATGACTTCCTCGCGGTCCTCTTCGTCGAGTTCCTGTATGAGGTCGACGGCGTCGTCGGTGTCGAGCAGGTCGATGAAGTGTCCGATCTGGTCGTTGTCCATGCCTTCGAGGAGTTTCTTGCGGTCTTCCTCGTCGAGTTCCATGAGCACGTCGGCCTTCTTCTCCTTGTCGGGAATCAGGTCGAAGAACCATTCCGCCTGCCGCAGATTGAGATCCTGGAAGAGCTCGGCGATATCGGCGGGGTGCATGTCGTCGATCTCAGCGATGATGTGCTCGCGGTCCTGGCTGTCGATCTGGTCGATGATGCGTTCTATGTCTTCGTGGGTGAATTCTTTCATTGTTCGCGTGGTCTGTATGCACGGCGGCCCGACGGGCCGTCAGGGGTCAATTTCAGTGGTCAGTAATGGAACGACGATCCTCCGAGGAACTCGCGTAGCAGCGAGGTCGAGGGAACCTGCGTCTCGGGGATCGGGCGGAAATAGCGCAGGAACCGGAGCAGACGGTAGGCCGTGGTGTATTCGGGCACGTTGTGCGGCACGGCCTCAAGCAGCGGTGCGGCATATGGCTTCATGACGCCGATCTCGAACAGCAGCGACGAGTTGAACGTGGCGTCGGCGTTCTCCTGGAAGGGGAATATCCACTTCTCCTCACCGCGCCTCACGCTCGGCCAGCGGCGTATCGTGTCTTCGGGCGAGGTGTGCCGGTATTTGTTGTCGCGCACGATGCGGCGCAGCAGACGCGTGTCGGATGTCGATATCCAGTTGTGGTCGTCGATGCGGAGTGTCGTCAGTGCCGACACATACATCTTGAAGATCTGTTGCTGAGGAATCTCGGCCGTCAGTTCGGGGTTGAGGCCATGTATGCCCTCCACGATCAGCACCTCGTCGGGTGCGAGCGAGAGCGGACGCGGGCGGTCTACCCGGCGTCCCAGCTCGAAACTGTAGGTGGGCAGGTTGATTTCCTCGCCGCGCAGCAGGGCGCGGATGTCGGCGTTGAAGCGGGCGAGATCCAGAGCGTAGAGCGACTCATAGTCGTAGTCGCCGCCGGCGTCGAGGGGGGTATCCTCCCGGTTGACGAAATAATCGTCGAGCGAGATCAGTTTCGGCCTCATCAGGTTGGTCATAAGCTGTATGGCGAGACGCTTCGACGTAGTGGTCTTGCCCGATGACGAAGGACCCGCTATCAGGACCACAGAAGCTCCACCCTGCTTGCGCCGCGAGAGGATCTCGTCGGATATGCGTCCTATCAGCTTGTCGTGCATCGCCTCGGCCACGTTGATGAGGTCGGAGGTCTCGCGGCGTTCCACGGCGCGGTTGAGCTCGCCGACTGAAGAGACGCGGATCACGCGGTTGAACCGCAGATGCTCCGTGAAGGCGGCAAACATCTTTTCCTGCGTCAGCGGGGCTGCCGGCATGTCGGGATTCTTTGTGTCGGGACCGAGCAGGAGCAGTCCGTCCTGCCATGGCACTATGTCGAAAACGCCGATGGAGCCCGTCGACGGGGCGAGCGGGCCGTAGAATGAGTCTGCATATCCGTCGAGCTCATAATACGACGTGTATATCTCGGGCACCGTCTCAAGCAGACGAACCTTGTCGGAGAGTCCCTGGCTGCGGAACATTGCTGTCACGTCGGCCGTCAGTCTCTCGTGGCGCGTGAACGGAATATCCGCCTTGACAAGGCGGCGCATCTCGGCAAGAAGAGAGTCTGCCAGATCGTCGGTGACGGTCACGCGGCGTTCCTGGGGATCGAACAGGCGGCAGAACAGTCCGCGGGCGATGGAATGCTCTATGCGTATGGTCAGCGAGGCGTCGGTGTGGCGCAGCGCGCGGCATAGTATCATGCAGAGCGACCGCACGTACACCTCGCGGCCCACCGGCAGGCGCGCGTCGAGAAACTCCACTTCCTTGGGCGCGAACACCTGAAAGCCGAGGTGCTCCGTCTTGTTGTTGACCAGCGCGCATATGGGGCTGAATCCGAGTCCGGGTGACAGTGCGGCGGCTATATCTGCCAGTGTGTCGCCTCCTTCCGTGTCGATATACCGACCGATGTTGCGGCAGTAGATCTGTATTGTCTTGCTCATCTCCTTGCGGCTCCGCGATGGGACGTGGAGCAACTGCAAAAATAACGATTTTTTTGCGGATTGGGAAATTTTTATTATGTTTGGGGATAATTTCCGAAATCATACCTGAAATCAACCAAAACCGACTATGGACAGTATATCTACAACCGCCAACGAGGTCTTTGACCGCAGTGTGGCCGACTATCACCGACATGACAATGTCGACGCCCCCATGGAGAATCCCTATCCCGCAGGATCGTTCGAGGCGATACTCTATTCGAAGAACTGGGTAGACGCCGTGCAGTGGCATCTGGAGGATATAATCCGCGATCCAGACATAGATCCGAAGGAGGCTCTTGAGCTGAAGCGCCGCATCGACCGCTCTAATCAGGTGCGCACCGACATGGTGGAGGATATAGACACATGGATGCGCGACAGATACAAGGATGTCAGACCCGGCGTCGATGCGACCATCAACACCGAGTCTCCGGCCTGGGCGCTCGACCGCCTCTCGATTCTCGCCCTCAAGATCTGGCACATGCGCGAGCAGGCGGAGCGCACCGATGCCGACGAGGCGCATCTGGAGCGCAGCCGCGGGCGTCTCGCGGTGCTGCTTGAGCAAAGAGACGATCTCTCGCTCGCCATAGACCAGCTGCTTGCCGACATAGAGGCGGGCCGCAAGTATATGAAGGTCTACAGGCAGATGAAGCTTTATAATGACCCCTCGACCAATCCGGTGCTCTACGCCAAGAAATAAACACAAGTCTGAACTATCAGGAGTCTTATGCCGAAAAACAAGGATAGACGGGCTGTGCTCATATCGCGGTTTTCCGCGCTCGGCGACGTGGCGATGACGCTCCCGGCGGTCTATGACGCATGCGCCGCCAACCCTGATGTCAGTTTCTATTATCTGACACGCCACCATCCGGCCCAGGTGTTTATCAATCCTCCGGCCAATCTTACGATGGCTGCCGTCAATCTTGACAACTACAGGGGAGTGGCCGGAATGTGGCGTCTGGCCAAGGCTCTGCGCAAGCGTTACGGCATAACCGACTATGTCGATCTCCACGATGTGCTGCGCACCAAGATGCTGAGAGTGTTCATGCGTCTGGCCGGAGTCCGGGTGAGCCGCCTGCACAAGGGGCGTCGCGCCAGAAAGGAGCTGACCCGCCGCGAGAACAAGGTGCTTGTGCAGCTCAAGCCGATGCCTGAGCGCTACCGTGACGTGTTCTACCGCGCCGGCATTGCGCTTGCCAGTGATTTCGACACTCTATGGGGCAGAGGGAAAGGCGATCCGGCGGATTTCGCTTCGGTTGCGGCTTCACGCCGTCCGGGCGAGCACTGGATTGCTGTGGCTCCTTTCGCGCGTCACCGCGGAAAGATCTATCCGATTGCCGGTCTGGAGCGTGTGATCGAGCATTTCGACCGTAAACCGGATCACAGGATATTCATATTCGGCTTCGGTGATGAGGAGAAGGCTACGATCGCCTCTATGGCGAAGCGGTTCCCGTCGGTGGTCAACATGGCAGAGGCCGGTCTCGGCATCGCGGCCGAGCTTTCGCTGCTGAGCCACTGCGACGTCATGCTGTCGATGGACTCGGCCAACATGCACCTCGCATCGCTTGTCGGACTGCGCACAGTGAGCGTCTGGGGGGCCACGCACCCCTATGCCGGCTTTCTGGGCTGGAGGCAACGCACGCGCGACGTGGTGCAGCTCGACATGACGTGCCGCCCCTGTTCGGTGTTCGGCGACAGGCCATGCCACCGTGGCGACTGGCACTGCCTTGCCGGCATAACCCCCAAGATGATAATAGAGAGGCTTGAAAATCCATGATTTTCAAGCCTCTCCGGTTTATTATGCCGTATCGGCGGGCAATGGTCAGTCGTTTGACTCGGTGCCTGCGAACTCCATCAGGTATGCCTTGATGAACTCGTCGATCTCGCCGTCCATCACACTGTTGACGTCAGAGGTCTGGTAGTTGGTGCGGTGATCCTTCACGCGGCGGTCGTCGAAGACGTAGCTTCGGATCTGGCTTCCCCATTCGATCTTCTTCTTGCCGGCCTCTACTTTCGCCTGCTCCTCCATGCGGTGGTGCAGCTCCTTCTCGTAAAGGATCGATTTCAGCTGGCGCATGGCGTTCTCCTTGTTTTTAGGCTGGTCGCGGGTCTCGGTGTTCTCGATGAGGATCTCCTCCTCCTCGCCCGTGTACGGATCCTTGAACTGATAGCGCAGACGGACTCCCGACTCGACCTTGTTGACGTTCTGTCCGCCGGCTCCTCCGGAGCGGAAAGTGTCCCACGACACACGCGCCGTCTCGACCTGGATGTCGATCGTGTCATCGACGAGCGGGGTTACGAATACCGATGCGAACGAGGTCATGCGTTTTCCCTGCGCGTTGTAGGGGCTTACGCGGACCAGGCGGTGCACGCCGTTTTCCGACTTGAGGAAACCGTAGGCATAATCGCCCTCGATGTTGATGGTCACAGACTTTATGCCGGCTTCGTCACCATCGAGTATGTTGGCGATCGAGGTCTTGTAGCCGTGTCGCTCGGCATAGCGCAGGTAGAGCCGCATGAGCATTGATGCCCAGTCTTGTGATTCGGTGCCTCCGGCTCCGGAGTTGATCTTGAGCACCACGCTCAGCTTGTCTTCCTCACGGCGTAGCATGTTGCGCAGCTCAAGATCCTCTACCTCCTTGACGAGGGTAGCGTACTGGGCGTCGACCTCCTCTTCGGTCACGAGCTCGTCTTTGAGGAAGTCGAGTGCGAGGCGGAGCTCCTCAAGCTGTTTCTCGACAGCGGTGTAGGCGTCGATCCAGAAATGTATTCCCTTTATCTTGCGCATCTGGGCCTCGGCCTTGTCGCGGTCGTCCCAGAAATCGGCCACATGGGTGCGGAGTTCTTCTTCTTCAACTTCGATTTTTTTGGAATCGATGTCAAGATAGCGTCTCAGATCGGCCACGCGGCTCTCTATATGTTTGAACTGGTCGGAAGTGATCATGATTTGTTCAGCTTAGACCCCTGCATTAACATTTTTGTGGGATGGGGTTTATTTCAGACCGTAAAATTAGTAAAAAAAAACCACATACGCGTAAACCGCCCCCTAAAAGCGGATAAAAAGCCGCCCGAGGCCGTTCGGGCGGCTTCGGGTGGCAGTGTGGCTGCTGTGATGTGCCACTGTTTATGCGTGTGTGTCAGAACGCGAGAATCGGGCGTGCGTGCGCTTCGCCGTCGAACCATTCGGCCATGCCTTCCACGAGGCCGTTGCCGTTCATGCCGAGGTTGATGATGACGCGCGATTCCTCGTCATATCTCGACGATGTGCCGAGAGAAAGGATATTTTTGGAGTCGGGAATCGTGATCTCGTCCTTGTCGGAATCGGGCACAAGCTCGAAGACCTTCATGAAGTCTTCAGCCGGCGAGTGCGAGAGGTCTGTCTTCGACACATAGTATGTGAAGTCTGAGGTGGTCTCGCGGTTTGAGGCGAGGAATGCCGCCACCTCGCCGCTGCAGAAGTTGGCCACGCAGTCCCACATCTGTCCGATGGCGGGGATGAACCATCCGCTTGTGCCTTCGGGGGCCGGCACAGGATATTTCTCGGTGCCGTAGTAGAACATCGGTATGTCTTCGTGGTAATATTCCGCGTCGTTGCCTTCGATCATCTTCCTTGTCTCTTCGCTTCCGTTGATGCGCTGGTAGCAGGTCGAGGCCACTTTGGCCACATTGTTGAGATCTGTTTTGGCATATTGTCCGGCAAACCAGACGCTTTCGGGATATTTGGCATAATTAGACTTCTTAGGATCGGTGATGTTGCGACATCCGATCACATAGCCGTGAGTGAATCCGGCGGCCTTGTCTTCGTCGGAGATTCGCTCCGGGTCTGTCTGGAAAACGATTCCGACCACGGTTTTCCCTTCGAGCGGAGCGGGGCGGGTGGTGCTCCACACGGCGTTGCATCCGTCGGCGTCGATGCTTATGAGGCCGCCGTCGCTCCATGTGCCGTCGCTGTAGAAGTAGTCGCCGATTTTAGGATCTGCCGGGGCAGGGGGCACGGGATCTTCGCGGTCGAACTCCATGTAGTCGAGTTCGCCGAGATCGAAAGTCACGGTCTTGCCGTTGAGATAGTGAAGGATCAGGCGGTTGGGATTCTCGTCGGCCTGACCGAAACATGTTACGCCGCATGCGGCTGTCATTGCTGCTGCAAGTATATATTTTTTCATAGTGTCCGAGTGTTTGTCGTTTGGTTTTGTCATTTAGAGCTTGTTTAAAAACAAATGTGAATAAGAAATGAGCATCAGTCGGATGCTCAGACATTTATCCTTTGTAGA
>VSPN01000015.1 GCA_009775355.1 Muribaculaceae bacterium | reverse complement strand
TTTTTAAGCACGTGTTTTTATTAATATTTCAGGTGTTTTGAATGATGTTTTTCGGAACATCAAACTGAACACCCTATTAAATAAGCAATTGCGAATGGATATGATTCAATTGGAATCCGGTCAATACTCCTCGAAATACTGCTGTATCTGTTTCCAGTCGGAAGTCTTGGTCAGGGCGAGCATGAGGAGAACGCGGGCTTTCTGCGGATTAAGTTCCCAGGATGCGACGAACTGGTATTTTGCGTCGTCAACTTCGTCATAGAGAGTTGTCGGGCCGGTGGGGACGCGGCTTGAGCGCACCACTATGATTCCTTCCTTGCGGGCGTCGAGCAGAGAAGGGAAGATGTTCTTGTGATAGTTGCCGTTGCCGAGTCCTGCATGTATGATGCCCTTGTATCCGTTGGTCTTGTCGAGGAACGGGCTCATCACGTCGGCCTCTACGTTGGAGTATGAATATACGATGCCAACTTTGGGAAGTCTGTCGAGTCCTGTCACGTCAAATACCGACCCGGTTGTGTGCTTCTTGGCTGTCGAGAGGTTGTAATATGGCTTGCTGTTGTAGACATAACCGAGGGCTCCTCCGTCGGGATCCTGAAATGTCTGGACATCGACAGTGTTCATCTTCTGGGTGCCGTGCGCGCCGAGAATGAGTCCGTTCATCACGATCAGGACGCCTCTTCCCGCCGACGACGGGTCTGCTGCCGTCACCACCGAATTGTAGAGGTTGAGCGGACCGTCGGCACTCATTGCCGTCGAAGGCCGCATGGCGCCTGTGATGACCACGGGCTTGTCGCTCTTGACGGTCAGGTTGAGGAAATATGCTGTCTCCTCCATCGTGTCTGTTCCGTGAGTGATCACGATGCCGTCTACATTGCCGGAGGCAAGAAGTTCGTTGATGCGTTTTGCCAGGGTGAGCCATACCTGATCGTTCATGTCCTGCGAACCGATGTTGACCACCTGTTCCCCTGTTACGTTGGCGATATCTTTCATTTCAGGCACGGCGTCGATCAGCGACTGGATCGCCACCTGTCCCGCCGTATATCCCGATGCGGTGGCCGATTTGCCGGTTCCTGCTATGGTCCCTCCTGTCGCAAGGATGTAGACATTGGGTTTCTGCTGTGCGAAGACGGTTGCCGCGGAAGCGATAAGCATCAGGGCCAGCGTGCCGAGTGATTTCAGATTTTTCATAACTGGTTTATTTAAGAATTGAGTTTTTAGGTTTTAGACGGTTCATGAGTAGAACTGGATGAGGAGCAGTCCGGTGCATATGGCAACGACTGTCGCTACCATTCCAGGCATCATGAACGAGTGATTGAGTATGTATTTCCCGATTCTGGTCGTGCCGGTGCGGTCGAAATTAATAGCTGCCACCAGAGTGGGGTAGTTGGGAATAAAGAAATATCCGTTGACCGCAGGGAAAAGGGCTATCAGCATCCAGGGGCTCAGCCCGAGAGCCACTCCGAGGGGCATAATGGCGCGGACCGTGGCCGCCTGACTGTAGAGCAGGATCGACATGACAAACAGAGCGACAGCGAAGAGCCAGGGCATATCTGTGACAATTCCTTTTATCGACTCGGTCAGAACCGAGATGTTTCCGTTGATGAAAGTGTCGCCCATCCATGCGATTCCGAAGATCGCTATGACCGCCTGCATGCCTGCGATGAACACGCTGCCCTGTGTCGGTGCGATTCCGTTGGTTTTCGACACGATAAGAATCACCGCGCAGGCGGTCAGCATGAGAATCTCGATCAGGGCCGGCATTCCGACGGCTTCGCCGTTGAAGGTGGGGCGCATGGCAGGGATCGAGCCGAAGAGCACGATCAGCACTGTGGCCGCAAGAAACAGCACAACCGATGTTATGGCGGTGCGGACATTGCGGATCTCGTTGAATTTAAGAGAATTCTCCTTGATCATGCCCTGCTCGACGCGACGCAGGTATTCGGGATCCTCCATGAGTTCCTTGCCTACGCGTTTGGAAAGGAACGCTCCGACGAGCACACCGACAAGTGTGGCCGGAATCGTGATTTTAAGAATATCGAAGAGCGTGATGTCGAATCCTGTCAGCATGCCGAGCAGCGCGACGGTAGCCGCCGATATCGGACTCGCCGTGATGGCCTGCTGCGAGGCGATGACTGCTATGCCGAGCGGGCGTTCGGGCCTGATCTTTGTCTCGCGTGCCACTTCTGCTATGACCGGAAGCACCGAATAGGCCACATGGCCTGTGCCGGCCACGAATGTGAAAAGATAGGTCACGAGCGGGCTGACGATCGTGACGTGCGAGGGGTTCTTGCGGAGCAGTTTCTCGGCCACTCTCACCAGCCAGTCAAGACCTCCGGCAGCCTGCATGGCGGCCGCTGCCGAGATGACGGCGGCTATCATGAGCATGACGTCGATGGGGGGAGAGGTCGGTTCAAGGCCGAACACAAAGACCAGTATGGCCAGTCCGGCGCCGCCCATGACGCCGAGTCCGATGCCTCCAAGACGGGCACCCACAACGATGGCGGCCAGTACAAACAATAGTTGGATAATCATGCCTTGTCGTTTTTGCGGTTAACATGAAATGTTCCCCTGCAGGATTCTTTCCGGCCGGGGAAGGGATGCTCTGCCTGGCAACTTTGACATTTAATAAAGCATTTTTAACCCTTTTTTGTTCGCGGACGGAGTATGTTTTCCAGCATATTCCGGAACATTTTGCGGAATAGTGCGTATTTATACTTGATAAAAGAGAAAAAAAGGTTATATTTGCCGAACTGAAAAACAAATGCCGCCGTGGCTCCGGTCGAAGACCACGGCCTGGCAAATACCTTAAATTAAAATTTAGAAAGAACATGAAAGACAATTGTGAGAAAGAATTCCGTATCGAGTCCGACCTGCTCGGCGATGTCGAGGTTCCTGAAAATGTCCTTTATGGCGTTCAGACGCTTCGTGGTATCGAGAATTTCGAGATAAGCAAGTTCCATCTCTACGACTATCCGGAGTTTGTTAAAGGTCTAGGCATCACCAAGCTCGGGGCAGCCATGGCCAACCATGAACTTGGTCTGCTTACAGATGAGCAATACGAGGCTATCGCGCAGGCTTGCCGCGAACTCATAGACGGAGAGCATCTTGACCAGTTCCCGGTCGATATGATCCAGGGCGGAGCAGGAACCTCGACCAACATGAATGCCAACGAGGTCATCGCCAACAGGGCGCTCGAACTCATGGGACACAAGAGAGGGGAGTACCAGTACTGTTCACCTAACGATCATGTCAACCGCTCCCAGTCGACCAACGACGCATATCCGACGGCTATACATATAGGAATGTATATGGCTCATCTGCGTTTCAAACGCCATTACGGCGAACTTATCGAGGCTTTCCGCCGCAAGGCAGTTGAATTCAAAGATATAATCAAGATCGGGCGTACGCAGCTCGAGGATGCTGTGCCCATGACTCTGGGGCAGACTTTCAGCGGGTTCGCTTCGATTCTTGAGGATGAGATCAGACATCTTGACGAGGCTGCCGCAGATTTTCTGACAATCAATATGGGTGCCACTGCGATCGGAACAGGCATATGCGCCGAACCGGGTTATGCCGAGAAGTGCACTGCTGCCATAGCCGGCATCACTGGATGGAACATTACTCTCGCTGCTGATCTTGTCGGCATTACATCCGACACTTCGTGCATGGTGGGCTATTCGTCTGCGCTGAAGCGTGTGGCGACCAAGGTGAGCAAGATCTGCAACGACCTGCGTCTGCTTGCAAGCGGTCCGCGCTGCGGAATCGGCGAGATAAATCTGCCGCCCCGCCAGCCCGGAAGCTCGATCATGCCGGGAAAGGTCAATCCCGTCATTCCCGAAGTCATGAATCAGATCTGCTTCAAGGTGATCGGCAATGATTTCTGTGTGACAATGGCCTCGGAGGCCGCGCAGCTCGAGCTGAACGTCATGGAGCCTGTGACAGCACAGTGCGACTTCGAATCGGTGGATCTTATGATCAACGGCTTCGACACGCTCCGCCGGCTCTGCGTGGACGGCATCACGGCCAATGTCGACAAGTGCCGCTCATATGTGCACAACAGTATCAGTGTCGTCACTGCCCTCAATCCGGTGATCGGCTACAAGAATTCCACCAAGATCGCCAAAGAGGCGATGGAGACTGGCCGCAGCGTATACGACCTTGTGCTTGAGCATGGAATCCTCGACAAAAAGGATCTTGACACGATTCTCGCTCCCGAGAATATGATCAAGCCTGTGAAGCTCGACATCAAACCGAAAAAATAACAGGCATTACCGCCACATGACATTTGCGGACGCACCAAAGGATTTCCTGTCAGCAATGGCAGGAAATCTTTTTTTTGGGGGGCGGAATCCTGTGTCGGTTGCCGTTGGCGTCCGGGTGCGTCGGGCGGGAGTGGTGAGGTCGGGGAAGGTGCAAAAAAAATTGATTGTCATCCCGACAACCAATCTTGCGTTAACCTTAAAATCTAATACCATGAAAAACTCAATGCAAAATTACAAAATAATTTTCAAACAGTGTTATATAACATAAAAAATTGTCTAAATATAACAAAAATTAACAAAACTATTTTAAGGAGAATATATTTTAACCTAATATAACACTGAGATTATTATTAACTGCCATGCGGCGGTACTCGCAGTCTATTTTACAAGACGTAGAGAATAGTCCAGACCGGAAGGTGCGGGTCGCAGATCGCTCCCCACCATCGAGATGGTGGAATCGGAGTCGATCATGAAGTAGAGAGATGACGCCGCGTCCTGTTTCCCGGCAGACGTGGCATTGCTCTTGTCGCCATTTTTGTCGGCCATGAGACGAATGTATCTTTTTCCGGCGTTCTCGCCCGCCCCCTCTTCGACTACAAATGCGCCTTCCATATCGGACGACAGCGAGTCTGCGGTTGGCCTGTCCGATGCCGAGCCTGATGCGTCATAAGTCACGGAGAGGTTGTAAGTCCCGCTCGTATATTCATCAGTCTTGTCGTAGGCAAGTCTGAGCCTGTAGAGGATACCCCCTGTGTCGGCACCCGGAAGCACGCCCGAATAAAAAGCCGTGCTGTCGTTGGTGTGGGTAGTCTCCTTTTCTGAGTTCTGCTGACTCTGTCCGGAGCATCCTCCTGCCATGGCAAGGGTAGCACCGGCAACAATTATCGATAATATGCTTTTCATTATTGTCTAAATATTGATTGGATTTCTATAATTAGCTAATATTTTCTATAATAAAACACATGGCTCGGCAAAAGAGTTCTAATACGTGCAAGCGAGTGCCTGGAATTTTGTATTTTAAGAATTAATTGTTACTTTTGCATCCTTGATAGTCGACTCCATGAAAAAGGTTGAACCATTCATGAATTTGATATTGTTATAAAATTCCACACAACACAAAAATTCCACACAACACTGAGGGGTGGACTGATGAAGCCGTTGCCCCATTTCCACAGCAGAGATGCTGAGGATAAACTGAAAAGACTATGGAAGAATCTAAGAAACCAAAACGCCCGCGCATCGGAAATGCTCCGCTCGGCATGACGCCTGACAGCGCAGAACATGAAACTCGCTACGAAAAAGTGAATTATCCTTCATCATCGGTCCAGACTGATTCCCGTTCAGAGGCAGACCACCATTCACAGGGAGGCTACCAGCAGAGAAGCTATGGCGGTTATCAGCAGCGTCCTTACCAGCAGCGCACGCAGGGTTATCAGCAGCGTCCCTATCAGCAGCGTACGCAAGGTTACCAGCAGCGCCCCTATCAGCAGCGCCAGCAGGGTGACAATAACGAAACATCCGCACCTGCGTCTTCTTACGGTCAGAACCGTCAGCAGGGCGGTTATAATCCCAATCGTCAGCAGGGCGGCTATAATCCCAACCGTCAGCAGGGCGGTTACAATCCCAACCGTCAGCAGGGCGGTTACAATCCCAACCGTCAGCAGGGCGGCTATAATCCCAACCGTCAGCAGGGCGGCTATAATCCCAACCGTCAGCAGGGCGGCTACGGCCAGAACCGCCAGCAGGGCGGCTACGGCCAGAACCGCCAGCAGGGCGGCTACGGTCAGAACCGTCAGGGCGGATACAATCAGAACCGTCAGGGCGGATACAATCAGAACCGTCAGGGCGGATACGGCCAGAACCGTCAGCAGGGCGGCTACAGCCAGAACCGTCTGGGGCAGGGACGTCCCGGTCAGAACAACTGGAAAAACAACAACCAGGGCGGTGCCAAGTTCACTCCCAAACCGCGTCAGATCGACTACGTTCTCGAGGATATCGATCCGAACGCAGAGATTCGTCTGAATAAATACATGGCCAATGCCGGCCTCTGCTCGCGCCGTGAAGCAGACGAATACATCACTTCAGGCAAAGTCAAGGTCAACGGAGAGGTCGTGACAGAGCTTGGCACAAAGATCTCGCGCAACGATGTGGTGGAATACGATGACAAGGTCGTGACTCCCGAGCGCAAATGCTATGTGCTGCTCAACAAGCCCAAAGACTGCGTCACCACAAGCGATGACCCCAACGGCCGCACCACCGTGCTCGATATTGTCAAGAACGCCTGCGAGGAGCGCATATATCCCGTCGGCCGTCTCGACCGCAACACTACCGGCGTGCTTCTGCTCACCAACGACGGAGACCTCGCGTCGAAGCTGACGCATCCCAAGTTTGTGAAGAAGAAGATCTATCATGTGTGGACCGACAAGGATATCTCCGAAGACGACATGCAGCGTATTGCCGACGGCATCGAACTTGAAGACGGCGAGATCCATGCAGACGCCATATCATATGTAAGCGACGACCGCAATCAGGCCGGAATCGAGATCCACAGCGGCCGCAACCGCATAGTGCGCCGCATATTCGAGCATCTCGGATATCGCGTCGTGAAGCTCGACCGTGTATATTTCGCCGGTCTCACAAAGAAAAACCTGTCGCGCGGACGCTGGCGCTACCTCACACAGGATGAAGTGAACTATCTCCGCATGGGCGCATTTGAATGATGAATATATGGAAAAAATCCGCAGAACAACTATAAAGGAGATCCTGTCCGATCCCGAACCGCGCGTAGGCGGGAAAATCGACGTCAAGGGCTGGGTCAGGACTCGCCGTGGTAACAAACATGTGCAGTTTGTGGCTCTCAACGACGGAAGCACTATCAACAACCTGCAGATAGTGCTCGATGCCGCAAAATTCAGTGACGACGATCTGAAGTCGGTCACCACCGGATCGAGCATACATGTGCAGGGCTCGCTTGTCGCCTCGCAGGGCAAAGGCCAGAGCGTCGAGATCCAGGCTGATGAACTTGAGGTATACGGTACGGCAGATCCCGCCACATATCCTCTGCAGAAGAAAGGACACACACTCGAATTCCTGCGCGAGAAGGCTCATCTGCGTCCGCGCACGAATACGTTCGGGGCTGTGCTACGCATCCGTCACGCACTGGCTTATGCCGTGCACAAGTTCTTCAACGATAAAGGCTTCTATTATTTCCACACTCCGCTCATCACAGCCTCCGACTGTGAGGGAGCAGGGGCTCAGTTCCAGGTGACGACCCTCCCGCTTGAGGATCTGCCGCGCACCGAAGACGGGAAGACCGACTACTCGCAGGATTTCTTCGGCAAGATGGCGAGTCTCACCGTGTCAGGCCAGCTCGAAGGGGAGCTCGGCGCGACGGCACTCGGCTGCATCTACACGTTCGGCCCGACATTCCGCGCTGAAAACTCCAACACTCCGCGTCATCTGTCGGAGTTCTGGATGATCGAGCCGGAGATGGCCTTCTACGAGATCGAAGACAACATGGATCTCGCCGAGGAATTCATCAAATATTGCATCAACTATGCGCTTGAGCACTGTGCCGACGATATCGCTTTCCTTTCGGAGCATTTCGACAAGGAGCTCGTTGACCGTCTCCGCTTTGTGGTCGACAATGACTTCGTGCGTCTTCCCTACACCGAGGGTGTGCGCATCCTTGAGGAGTCGGGACGCAAGTTCGAGTTTCCCGTCTACTGGGGTGCCGATCTTGCCTCTGAACATGAGCGATACCTCGTCGAGGAGCATTTCAGGCGACCTGTAATACTGACCGATTATCCCAAGGAGATCAAGGCGTTCTACATGAAGCTCAACGACGACGGCAAGACCGTGCGTGCCATGGATGTGCTCTTCCCAAAAATCGGTGAGATAATCGGTGGTTCGCAGCGTGAGGAGAGTCTTGAGAAGCTCACCGCCCGCATAGAGGAAATGGGTCTCGCAGGCATGGACTGGTATGTCGACACGCGTCGTTACGGCACCGTGCCTCACTCCGGCTTCGGACTCGGATTCGAGCGTCTGGTGCTCTTCGTGACCGGCATGCAGAACATTCGCGACGTCATACCCTTCCCCCGCTATCCGAACAACTGCGAATACTGATGGCACGTCTGGCGGCAGTCATATTTGCAATCCTGTCTCTCCTTCCTGTCATGGGGGAGAGACGGGATTCTCTTGTAGTCAGCCTGATCACATGCTGGCCCGGCGCAGAGGTCTATGAACTCTGCGGACATGAGGCCGTGCGTGTGCGCGGCATCAATCCCGACGGCACAGTGACCGACAGCGTGTGGAACTACGGAGTGTTCGACTTCGCCGCGCCAAACTTTCTCTATCGCTTTGTCAAGGGAGAGACCGACTATATGCTCGCCGCCTATCCGACGTCGATGTTCATGCCCGAATACATGGCGCACGGACGCCGGGTGGTGGAGCAGGATCTCAACCTGACACGCGAGGAGACTGCAAGGCTTGTCGCCCTGCTGCGCGAGGAGGCGAGACCCGAGAACCGCACATACCGCTACAACTACGTCAAAGACAACTGCGCCACCCGGATTCTCGACCGGATCGACGAGGCGGTCGGCCATCCGGTCGTCTATCCTGATTCGGTGAGATACGGCACGTTCCGCAACGAGATGCGGGCGTATCACCGCGACTACCCGTGGTATCAGTTCGGCATTGACCTCGCTCTCGGATCAGGCATCGACTATCCGCTGCGCGGAAAGGAGGAGATGTTCGTTCCACTCGAGATGATGAGCAAGGCCGCAGGTGCTCACCTGCGCGACGGCCGGCCGCTTGTGGCTGACACACGCGTGCTTAACGAGGGAGTCCCGGACGCCACGCTCGGCCCGACGCACTGGAGCGCGACGCCGCTTGTGTGCTGTTCGCTCTTCCTGCTTGCCGTGCTCGCGGTCTGTCTGCTCCAATGGCGGCGGCGCGTCATCTACAGGGGAGTCTATTCCCTCTGGTTCTCGATTCTGGGTCTGGCGGGATGCGTGATCGCCTTTCTCGTGTTCATCAGTGAGCATGAAGCCACGTCTCCCAATCTGTTGGTCTTGTGGCTCAATCCTTTGCAGCTCATCATAGCTGCCGGTATATGGTTCCGCCGCACATGGAGAATCCCGGTGATGGCTATGGCCTGCTACAACATCATTGTCATGACCGTGGTGATGATTGTGTGGCCGTTTCAAACCCAATCGGCCAATCCGGCGTTCTTTCCATTGATGGCGGCAACGCTCGCCCTGTCGGCAGTTTATGCAATAATCTCTCCGAAAATCAGTTATAACAATGATCGCAACACACTCGTAAATGAAGAGGCTCGCAACCTCGGTGATGGTAGGTCTGGCCACGCTCGGCGCGGCCGCACAGGCGGATCCCGCAAGACCACGGCTCGTGGTGGGAATCGTCGTTGACCAGCTTCGCACCGACTACATAGAGTATCTTAAGGATTATTTCGGCGAGCGGGGATTCAGAACTCTGCTCACCGACGCCGTGTATATGCGTGACGTCGACTTCAATGCGGCGCGCCTTGACGCGGCGAGTGCCACGGCGATGCTTTACACCGGCGCCTGTCCTGCCGAGACTGGTGTCCCGGCAGGCTTGATCTACGATTCGTCTGATCTCTCCGGCGCGTTGCGGCTTCCGCTCACGTCGGGCACTGCGGCCAATGTCACCAACGACTCCTTCACGCCCGCTCCGCTGCGGCTATCGACTGTGGCCGACGAGCTTGTGATCGACGGCGGAGGAGTGCCGCAGGTCTACTCCGTGGCTATGGATCCGCAGCAGGCCGTCATCATGGCCGGACATGCCGGCAAGAGTGCCGTGTGGGTCAACAACTCGTCGGGAAACTGGGCCACAACCTCATATTACGGCCCGATGCCGTCGGCGGTTTCAAACAGGAATTTCCGCAATTCGCTGTCGCAGCGCATAGACACGATGGTCTGGCGTCCGTCGGCGCGCTGGGCGGATGTGCCGGGGCATTCAGGAGTTAAGAAACTCAATCCGTTCCGCCATACTTTCCCCCGGGCCGACCGCGATGTATACAAGAAATTCGCGGCCTCGGCGCTCTCGAACGCCGAGGTGACAGACGCCGCCATCGACATTCTGCAGGGCCTCTCGCTCGGATCGAACCCTGGCGAGACCGACATGCTCAATGTCGCCTACACTGTCGCTCCCTTCAAATACGCGTCAGGAGGTGTCACCAGAGCCGAACTTACAGACTCATATCTGCGGCTCGACGGCCAGTTGGCGCGCCTTTTCGAGGCTGTTGACCGTTGTGTCGGAGTCGGCAACTCCGTGATATGGCTCAGCTCGACAGGCTATTACGATGATGCGGTGGCTGTGGAGGAAAGATACCGACTTCCCGGCGGAGAATTCTCCGCCCGCAGGGCGCGGTCGCTTCTCAACTCCTATCTCTCAGCACGCTTCGGACAGGCGGGTTACGTATCCTCGATACGCGACGGACAGGTCTATTTCGACCGCAGTGCGATCGAGCGCATGCGTCTCGACGCCGACGCCGTGATCGGAGACGCGCGTAGCTTCATCGTCAAGATGGGAGGCGTGGCCGACGCTTTGACGGTCAATGATATTCTTTCGCCGTCGCGACCTGAGGAGGAGGCTTTGCGCCGCTCGCTCGATCCGCGCTCATGCGGCGATATTATAGTAAGGTTCACTCCCGGATGGAGCGTTGTCTACGACGAGCAGACACCCCCTGTGGTCAAGCAGGTGCGCGAGGCGGCGGTGATGACGCCGGCCTTTCTCCGGGTTCCGGGAATCGCCCCGCAGGTCATATCCTCGCCGGTAGACGCCGCTGCGATCGCCCCGACGGTGACCGGGGCACTCAGGATCCGCGCCCCCAACGGCGCGAGGTCGAGAGCCGTGCCGCTCACATCTTTATGACACAGTCGCGGTCACCGATCACTACTGCCACCCCCGAGACTTACAACCACAAAGAATAATCTCTCCCAAACCATTAAGACATGATAAGCAATTTACTCAAAAAAATATTCGGCGACCAGTCGGAACGCGCCGTGCGTCCTCTCTGGAACCGCCTCAAAACTGAAATCAACCCCATCTCCGAGCAGATCCGCGACATTTCAAACGACGAACTGCGCGGACGCATCGAGACCATCAGGTCCAATGTCCGTGGCAAAGCCGCGGAATACAAGAAACAGATGGATGATATCCGCGCCGAGATCGAGTCGCTCGACTATGACAAGCGCGAGCCACTCTGGAAGAAAATCGACGAGATCCGCGAAGAGATGTTTGCCGAGTATGCCCGCGACCTCGACGCCGCTCTGCCCGAGGTATTCGCTGTCGTTAAGGAGACCGCCCGACGCTTCAAGGAGAATGAGACCATCGAGGTTACAGCCACAGAAAGCGACCGCCGTCTGGCCGCCGCAGGAAAGGACTTCGTGTCCATCGACGGTGACAAGGCCATATACCGCAACGAGTGGATCGCCGGAGGCAACCTCATGAAGTGGGACATGATGCACTATGACGTGCAGCTCATCGGCGGCATGGTGCTCCACGGCGTGATGAACAACGGCAAGGTCACCAACAACATTGCAGAGATGGCCACCGGTGAGGGCAAGACTCTTGTGGCGACGCTCCCCGTGTTTCTCAACGCCCTGACAGGCGAGGGTGTGCATGTGGTGACGGTCAACGACTATCTCGCAAAGCGCGACTCCGAATGGATGGGACCGCTCTATCAGTTCCACGGCCTTTCTGTGGCCTGCATCGACAAGACAGAGCCTAATTCAGAGGAGCGTCGCGAGGCATATGCGAGCGACATCACATTCGGTACTAACAATGAGTTCGGTTTCGACTACCTCCGTGACAACATGGCCACGCAGACTCAGGATCTCGTGCAGCGCGAACAGCACTACTATGCCATTGTCGACGAGGTCGACTCGGTGCTTATCGACGACGCCCGTACGCCGCTTATCATCTCCGGTCCGGTGCCCAAGGGTGACGACCAGATGTTCAACGAGTTCAAACCCAATGTCGAGAAGGTTGTCAACGCCCAGCGCAAGCTCGCCCAGCAGCTCCTGCTCGAAGCCAAGGAGAAGATATCGAAAGGTGATACGGAGGATGGCGGTCTCGCGCTCTTCCGCGTCTACAAGGCTCTGCCCAAGCATGGACCGCTGATCCGCTATCTCTCGGAAGACGGCATTAAGCAGCTCATGCTCAAGGTTGAGGCCAAATACATGGCCGACAACAACCGCGAGATGCCGAAAGCTGTCGAGCCTCTTTTCTTCGTCATAGATGAGAAGAACCATTCGATCGAGCTGACCGACAAGGGTATCGAGGTGCTGACCGGCACCACGTCCGACCCTGATTTCTTCATCCTTCCCGACATTGCGGGCCAGCTCAGCGCTGTCGAGAACGAAGATCTCACTGTCGAGGAGAAGCGCGAGAAAAAAGACACCCTGCTCCAGAACTATTCGATCAAGGCTGAGCGCGTGCATACGGTCAATCAGCTTCTCAAGGCATACACACTTTTCGACAAGGATGTGGAGTATGTCATCGACGACAGCAAGATCAAGATCGTCGATGAGCAGACAGGCCGCATCATGGAGGGCCGGCGATATTCCGACGGTCTTCATCAGGCAATCGAGGCCAAGGAGGGCGTGAAGGTAGAGGCTGCCACGCAGACATACGCTACCATCACGCTCCAGAACTACTTCCGAATGTACCGAAAGCTTGCCGGTATGACCGGTACGGCCATGACCGAGGCTGGCGAGTTCTATGATATCTACAAGCTCGACGTGATCGAGATCCCGACCAACCGTCCCGTCATCCGCAATGACATGAATGACCGCGTATACCGCACCAAGAAGGAGAAATACGCAGCTGTGATCCAGGAGGTAGAGGATATGGTGAAGGCCGGGCGCCCGGTCCTTGTCGGCACAACGTCGGTCGAGATCTCCGAACTCCTGTCGAAGATGCTCAAGCTGCGCAAGATCGAACATCAGGTGCTCAATGCCAAGCTGCACCAGAAAGAGGCCGATATCGTGGCTCAGGCCGGTCAGAAAGGCACTGTGACCATCGCCACCAACATGGCCGGACGTGGCACCGATATCAAGCTCTCGCCTGAGGTGAAGGCTGCAGGAGGTCTTGCAATCATAGGCACCGAGCGTCACGAATCGCGCCGTGTCGACCGCCAGTTGCGCGGTCGAGCCGGCCGTCAGGGTGACCCGGGAAGCTCGGTCTTCTTCGTATCGTTCGAAGACACCGTGATGCGCCTGTTCGCAAATGACCGCGTTGTCAAGATGTTAGACCGACTCGGATTCCAGGAAGGGGAGATGCTTGAGAACAGCATGGTCACCAAGAGCATTGAGAACGCCCAGAAACGCGTAGAGGAAAACAACTTCGGTATCCGCAAGCGTCTTGTGGAATATGACGACGTGATGAATGCTCAGCGCAACGGCGTCTATTCGAGGCGTCAGAACGCCCTCAAGGGTGAGCGTATCGGCATGGATATCGCCAATATGGTCTATGAACTCAGTTCCGAGATCGCAAACGGTTCTTACGTTGATTTCAACGATTTCTCTGAAGAAGTGAACCGTGCGCTCGCGCTTGAGGTGCCATTCTCCGAAGAGGAATACGGCAAACTCGATACTTCCGAGATAGCCGACCGCCTCGCCGATGCAGCGATGGAAACACTCGCACGTAAGAAAGAGAAGATCGCTCAGGGTGCCTCTCCATACATCAAGGATTTTGTGGAGGAGCGTGGCGCGCGAGGCCCGGTCGGAGTGCCGATGACTGACGGACGCCGCATGTTCAACATCCGTGCTGACATAGAGGAATGCTATAACAACGAGTGCCGTCCCCTTGCCAAGGCATGGGAAAAGGCCGTTCTTCTCTCGTCGATCGATTCCTGCTGGCAGGAACAGCTCCGCGAGATGGACGAACTGCGCAAATCCGTGCAGAACGCCACCTACGAGCAGAAAGATCCGCTTGTGATCTACAAGATCGAGGCTTTCGAGCTCTGGAAGAAGATGCTCTGGGAGATGAACTCCAAGTCAGTGGCAACGCTGATGCGCGGACGTCTCGCGGTGCCCGACTATCATGAGGCGAAAGCCGCCGAGGAGGCCCGCATGAAGGCTCAGGCGGAGCAGGCCGAGGCTCAGCGCCGCGCCGCGACATATGTCCAGCCCGGCAACACCACGATCAGCCAGGGTCCGGTGCGTCCGATGCCGAATCCCTACGCCAACTACAGCACCACCCGCGAGACATACGAGGGTGAGACTGCCCAGCGGGAGGCCGCCCGCAATGTAAACCGTCCGGCGCCGGCTCGCACACAGCCGGTAAAGGCTGATCCGAAAGTGGGTCGCAACGATCCATGTCCCTGCGGATCAGGCAAGAAATACAAAAACTGCTGCGGAAAGGGACAGTGACACCGTCAGTTCCGGTCAAGATCGGCCGGAAGAAGGCGTGAGCCGTAGGAGCACAGGAGTGTGACGGCTCCCATGACAAGAAATACGATGGCGGTGGAGTGGAGCATGTCGCCCAGTCCGACAAGAGGCGATACAATCGCGCCGAACACATAACCGCCCACGCCCAGAATAGCGGAGGCCGCGCCGGCATTGGTGCGGCCTTCGTTCATTGCAAGCGTATTGCCGGCTGTGAATATCATGCCCATCGAGAAGATCATCGGCAGGAGCGAGGCCTCATATGCCCAGAAGTCATGGACAAAGAAAAGAGCCAGGGATTCTACAGCCGTGGCGAGCATCATGACCCATCCGCCCGTCCATGCGGCGCGCTTGAGCACCTTGAATCTAAGCGCAAAAGTCGCTCCCGCCGCTGCGAAAAGCGAGTTGAAGCCCATGAAGAGACCGAATTTGAGTTCGGAGAACCCATAGACTTCCTGCATTATGAAGGGTGCTGACGACGTGTATGCGAACAGCAGACCGAGCGCCGCCCCTTTCAGCATGACGTGGGTCATGAAAGCTTTGTTTCTCAGCAACGGTCCGTATTCGCGAAACATGTCGCGCAGCGGACCGCTCTCGCGGCGGTTTGCCGGAAGAGACTCATGGAAGAAGATTCCTGACAGGATCAGCAGAGCAGCAAACCCTGCGAGTACCAAGAATATGCCCTGCCAATGTATGTCTCGAGCAAGAAGACCGCCGAGCACCGGCGCGCTGGCAGGTGCGAATCCGTTGATCGCTCCGATCAAGGCCATCATTTTGGCGAGAGGACGGCCTCCGTAAATATCGGCTGGAACTGTGCGTGCCAGAAAATATCCGCCTGAGGCCCCTATACCCTGCACGAGGCGACATAAAAGAAACACGTGGATCGTCGGCGAGAATACAGACGCGATGGCTCCGATGATGAATACGCCCATCGATATCATGAGTACCGACTTGCGCCCGTAGCGGTCGCTCAGCGGCCCGAGAAACAGCTGTCCGACAGCAAGCCCGATCATGCCCGTGGTCAGTCCGAGCTGGACAGTCGGCACCGGGCAGTGGAAATAACGTCGCATTTCCGGCAGAGTCGGCAGATACATGTCGTTGACGAACGATCCGAATGCGCTCAGAAGCACAAGATATGCAACAAGAAAGATATAATACTTCCGGCCGTCGGGATACTGCTGATTCCCGGCGGAAAGCCTGTCTGAAGGCGGGTTTCCGGAAGTGGCGGTGCCCGTAGAGGCAGAGGACGCCGTAGAGACAGCAGAAGCGGGAGACGCAGCGGACGAAGCGGAATGCTGTGCCAGAGAAGCGGATTTGTCGGTAGTCATGGCTTATATTGTTTACTTACAGAATTAAAACGTATGCCCGCCTCTTAAGTTCCCCGCGACTACAGAAGCGACTTCGCCAAGACGTATAAGATTTATAAGTCTTATAGAACCAATCGGACACCCCAAAAATCAGGCAAAACTCAAAAACAGGAATTTTGACGCTTACTTATTGCGAAAAAAATCGTATCTTTGCAAATTACAGTCACAACCAAATCTTCAGACAACTAAATCTATGGAGATACAATATTATATGATAATTGACGGGCGGCAGGCAGGCCCGTTTGTAGCCGGAGAACTGAGATATCACGGCATCAGGCCGGATTCGATGGTGTGGCGTCAGGGGCTTTCCGATTGGGTTGCCGCCTCTTCGCTCGTCGAGCTGGCCGGACTCTTTGCCGTGCCACCCGTTCCGGGTAGTGAAGAAGTTCCGCCGGTATATCCCGATATGAATTCAGGCATGACTTCCGGTATGAATGCAGGTGCAGCACCGGCAGACAGGCAGTCGGGTTACTCCGGATCAAATCCCTTTCAGGGGCAATATGACCAGGCTCCGATAGAGCATACCAACTGGCTTCCGTGGGCGATTGTCTGCACTGTTCTCGGCACGATGACAAGCTGTCTGACACTGATACTCGGAATTATCGCCATAGTCCAGGCCAACAAGGCCAATGACTTCTACAGGCGAGGCAACCGCATGATGGGAGATTCAGCCAATTCGACTGCAAAAACCCTTACGGTCATCGGTCTTGTGCTCGCAGTTCTCGCCATAATAGGCTTGATTGCCTTTTTTACCACCGGACTGTTACAGAATTATCTTGACTTGCTCGAACAACTTGACTGAAAGACAACAGCATGGCAAAGAGATATTTCGCTATGATCGACGGCGAACGCTGCGGCCCGTTCGCGCTTGACAGCCTCGCCGACGCAGGAGTGCGCCCTGATACCTATGTGTGGTGCAAAGGTATGGCAGACTGGGAGAAAGCCGAGGATGTAGCCGACATATGCCGGTTCTACCGCCAGCGTATCTTCGGCCTTATGCATCCGTCACCTCCGGCACAGACGGTTTCAGATCCCGCAGACAGCAACAACGGTGCAGATCCTTATGAGGAAGTTCCATTGCGCTTCCGCGAGATGGCCCGCAGGTCGGGCGCGTTGCCCGAGGGTACAGTCCCCGACCGCAAGGACACTTTGTCTCCTCCGGCACCGACACTGTTCCTGTCGGTGATGCTTACTCTATTCTGCTTTCCCGTGACAGGACTTGTGGCCGTATATTACTCCTACAAGTCACGCGTGGCATGGGCGGAATCGCAGTACAGCGAATCTAAAAATGCCAAGAACCTGTATTCTGATCAGGAGCGGGAGGAATACAGGAGGCTGGCGCACGATTACGAGCGGCAGGCAAAGATGTGGATCGGCATCACTTTTTTCCTCGGAATGATCCTGTTCGCCCTGCTCGGCAAGAAAATGTTCTGATTTATAACCCTAAGAGCTTGTTTGACAACAAACTCCAATTCAGGCGCGGGCCGAGTGCCCGCCACATATATATGCTCAACAACAAGTCAGTATTGATAACGGGCGGCACAGGCTCGTTCGGAAAGAAATTCGTGGAGGTGATCCTGCGTCGTTATCCCGATGTGAAAAGGATCGTCATCTATTCACGCGATGAACTTAAACAGTTTGAACTTAAACAGAAATATCCGTTTGACCGCTATCCCCAACTCCGGTTCTTCATCGGCGACGTGCGCGACGGCGAGCGTCTTGTCAGGGCATGCCAGGGCATTGACGTCATAATCCATGCCGCTGCCATCAAGCAGGTAGACACGGCGGAATACAACCCGGAGGAGTGCATCAAGACAAACGTCAACGGCGCGCAGAATGTAATCAACGCCGCTCTTGCCACTGGAGTGCGCCATGTAGTGGCTCTGTCGACCGACAAGGCGTGTGCCCCGATCAACCTATACGGTGCCACAAAGCTTACAAGCGACAAACTCTTTACCGCCGCCAACAATATACGTGGCAACAATCCTGTGAAATTCAGTGTGGTGCGCTACGGCAATGTAATGGGGTCGAGGGGGAGTGTAATCCCGTTCTTTATCTCACGACGAGATTCTGGCGCTAAGGAACTGCCTATAACCGACATGCGCATGACCCGGTTCAATATTTCTCTCGAGGCCGGTGTCGATCTGGTGCTCTGGGCAATCGAGCATCATCTCGGAGGTGAGATTTTCATTCCGAAGATACCGTCATACCACATCAGGGATGTTGCCTCTGCCATAGCGCCAACCCTGCCTCAGACCGAGGTCGGTATCCGTCCGGGCGAAAAGCTCCACGAGGAGATGATAACCGCCACCGATGCCCTGAATACAATCGACATAGGTCGTTACTACGCGATTCTTCCCTCTGTTTCGTTCCATCACACGCGCGAGGATTATATTGTCCATCACGGCGGTGTGCCTGTGCCCGACGGATTCCATTACAGTTCCGACAGCAACACGGAGTGGGAGACAGTCGAGTCGATGCGCGAGAAGATAAGAGAATTTGTCGATCCCGGTTTCGAACCAAGATAAAGACGG
Organism: Muribaculaceae bacterium; assembly: GCA_009775355.1. GTDB lineage: Bacteria > Bacteroidota > Bacteroidia > Bacteroidales > Muribaculaceae > Lepagella. Next base: position 27,338 of record VSPN01000015.1, on the reverse strand, counting down.
TCAATGATGAGAGACAAACCAATACCATACGGACGGCAGAACATAACGGAAGCGGATATAGCAGCTGTCGTCGAGACTCTTAAAAGCGATTTCCTGACGCAAGGCCCGAAGATCGAGGAATTCGAGCGCAGCTTCGCGGAATATGTCGGCGCTCCATATGCCGTAGCTGTCAACAACGCCACTTCCGGCCTCCACCTCGCGGCGAAAGCCGTGGGTGTATGTCCGGGTCAGAAAGTGATAGTCACCCCTATGACTTTCGCCGCATCGGCCAATTGCATACGATATTGCGGAGCAGACGTCGCATTTTGCGACATAGATCCCGAAACATACCTGATGGACACCCGTAAGCTCGCGGAGATGCTTGAGAATCATCCCGCCGGAACGTTCGCCGGAGTGGTGATTGTCGATTTCGCCGGATACCCTCATAATCTCGAGGAGGTGCGCCGCATTGCCGACCGGCACGGTCTCTGGATTATCGAGGATGCCTGCCATGCGCCAGGCGCATGGTGGACCGATTCAGAAGGAAAGCAACAGCTTACTGGCAACAGTCGGTGGGCGGACTGCACGGTGTTCTCGTTTCATCCGGTCAAGCACATAGCCACCGGCGAGGGGGGAATGGTGACAACGGCTGATCCCCTGCTTCTGGAGCGTCTCCGCCTGTTTCGCACACACGGCATCACGCGCGCCCCGGAGATTATGGACCGTAATGACGGCGGATGGTATTACGAGATGCGCGAGCTTGGTTTCAATTACAGACTCACCGACATACAGGCCGCGCTCGGCATATCGCAGCTCTCTCGCGCCGGCGAGGGCATATCGCGCCGTCTGCGCATCGCCGACCGTTATGACGAGGCGTTCCGCGATGTGCCCGGCATAAAGACGCCATACCGTGCCGGCGACATCGGTCACGCTTTCCATCTTTATGTCATTCAGGTTGCCGACCGGAAAGGTCTGTATGACTTTCTGCGCGCAGAGGGTGTGCTTGCCCAGGTGCATTACGCTCCCCTCCATCTTATGCCATACTACAGGCGCGACGGATGGAAGGAGGGTTCGCTGCCGGTTGTGGAAGACTATTACGCGCATTGTCTGAGCCTGCCCATGTATCCGACGCTGACCGACGAAGAACAGGATTACGTGATAGAGAAAGTGCTTGAGTTTGTCGCCGGCAAATAAAATACTTAATCTGCCCTCCCTTATAATTTATCATTTAAGGAACATGAAGATTCTCGCCATTATTCCCGCCCGTGGCGGCAGCAAGCGCATCGAGCGCAAGAATATAAGGGATTTTGCCGGGAAACCGGTTATAGCATACTCGATCGATGCCGCCCTTCGGTCGGGCTGTTTCGACACGGTGATGGTCTCGACCGACGATGACGGCATAGCCGAGGTCGCTCTCCGGTGCGGCGCGGAAGTGCCGTTCATGCGCTCTGCCCGGACATCAGATGATTTCGCCACAACTGCTGATGTGATAACCGAGGTTCTCGACCGATACGCAGAACAGGGACGGCATTTCGACGCAGTTGCGTGCATCTATGCCACGGCGCCTTTTGTCACGGCCACGCGTCTTTCCGATGTCGCCGCGATGTTGCGCAGGGGCGATGCTCAGGCCGCTTTCACATGCGTGGAGTATTCATATCCGGTGCAGAGGTCGCTGCGTGTCAACGAATCGGGACGCATAGCTATGAGATTTCCTGAATATGCTTCGGCCCGCTCGCAGGATCTTGAAAAGACATATCATGACGCCGGTCAGTTCTATTTCACGACAGTCGGGGCATTTCGAGAGTGCGGTTCTCTCTGGGGCCCTGACACTCTGCCCATTGTGCTGCCCGAACTTGAGGTGCAGGATCTTGACACCGAGACCGACTGGAAGATTGCCGAGATGAAATATCGGCTTCTTCGCGGTGAGAATCCTGATTTTCCGGGGCGTTTTTCGGCCGGAGGCTACGAATGCGTCCCGTATACGGAGATGGATTCCGCTCTGACACAGGCCATGTTCGAGGGGCGCAACGATCCTGAGGTTCGCGAGAGAATGGTCAACCGTGAACCGATCGCGAGGGAGGATCATGACAAATTCGTCAGAAGTCTCGCCATGCGTCATGACAGGATGTATTACGCCGTTCTTGATGCCGAAGGGGGAGTGGTCGGATCGTTCAACATGACTGTCTCCGCTCCGGGGCGTATGGAGCGTGGCATATGGATCGCCTCAGCGCAACGAGGACGCGGTCATGCCGTGCGTATGATGAAGGCTGTCTATGCGCGTTTCGGTCGCGAATGCGCTGTGGAGGTGATCGAGACCCGCGTTCGTGTCGATAATGAGCCTTCTAATGCTCTTGAAAGATCGCTTGGAGCACGAGAGATTTCTCGCGACGGTGAATACATATATTATGAAACCCGAATCTGACGTCATGAGCCACGGCTGCAAGCCGAGGGTGCTTCTGCGTGCCGACGCAGGGAGGCGCACAGGCTTCGGACATTATATCCGCACATCGGCTCTGGCCGATATCCTTTCAGACGGTTTCGAATGCGAGGTGGTGTCGTATGATACAGAGTCTGGAACGACGGCCGGGCACAATGAGGCTTTCCTCAGACTTATACGCCCCGGCGATATAGTGGTGCTCGACAATTATTTTTACGATGCCGGCTATCAGCGAGAAGTGAGGTCGCGTTGCCGTGCGCTTGTGTGTGTAGACGACATGCACGACCGTCACTTTGTGGCCGACGCACTGTTCTCTTTCTGCCCTCTGACCCGCGAAGACTTCTCGCTCGAAGGCTATACGCGTTTCTACGGAGGTCTCGAATGGGCATTTCTCCGCGCTCCTTTTCTCCGTTCTCAGGTGCGGAGGGATTGGCCGCCGCGCGTCACGCGTGTCGCGCTTGCCATGGGCGGATCGGATCCGTTCGGTCTGACCGACAAGATGATCGGGGTGGTTCGGCGCGTGTTCCCGGGAGTCGCAATGGAGATCATAGCCGGGCGCGAAGTTACTGTGGAAGCTCGCGAAGATGAGGATCTGCGCATATGGCGCGGAGTAGGAGCCGACACAATAGCCGACATATTCGACCGGGCGGATGCCGGAGTGTTTCCGGCAAGCACCGTCTGTGTGGAGGCGTTTGCAAGAGGCCTGCCTGTTGCTGCGGGATATTATGTCGACAATCAGACGGACTTTTACAGGCATGGCGTCGGCAACGGCTGGTTTCTACCTCTCGGCAATCTTCTCGATCCGTCCGACAGTCTGGTTTGTCGCCTCGCCGGAAATGCAGATGATTCCACGGTTCGGCGCACAGCCGTTTTTCCGCCTGCTCCCGAAATCCATTTTGATCTGAGACGCAAGGATATAATCGCTCTGTTTGCCGAACTTGCCGACAGAATCCCATAATTTACAACCAGAAATAATCGCCAGATACCCCGATACCACACATGACAATGGCAGATAACAGATGCATGATCGTGGCGGAACTGTCCGCCAACCATAACGGAAGTCTCCAGACAGCACGCGATTCGATCCGTGCCATAGCCGATACCGGCGCGGATGCCGTCAAACTCCAGACATACCTGCCCGGCAGTCTGACTCTTGATGTCCGCAATGATGATTTCCTTCTGAAAGGGGGGCTGTGGGACGGACGATACCTTTACGACCTTTACAAGGAGGCGATGACCCCCTATGAATGGCATGCCGAACTCTATGCTCTCGCACGGGAATGCGGTCTTGTATGCTTTTCGACGCCGTTTGACCGCGAGGGAGTGGATCTGCTCGAATCGCTCGATAATCCGGTCTACAAGATAGCATCGTTCGAGGCGATGCATCTTGATCTTATACGCTATGCTGCCAGGCTCGGACGTCCGATGGTCATAAGCACGGGTGTGGCCTCGGTGCGCGAGATCGGGGAGGCTGTCGAGGCATGCCGCTCAGTAGGCAACGATGATGTGACGCTTCTCAAATGCACGTCGGCATATCCGGCGCGCATAGAGGATGCCTCTCTCTCTCTGATGCCGGAACTCGGACGCCGGTTCGGCGTCAGGTTCGGACTGTCTGACCATTCACCGGGCAGCATGCTTCCGGTCATGGCTGTGGCGATGGGTGCCGTGATGATAGAGAAACACTTCATTCTTGACCGCTCGCTTGGCGGTCCTGACGCAGCTTTTTCCATGGATGTCCGTGAATTTTCGCGTATGGTGGCCGATGTGCGTCAGGCGGAGGCGGCACTCGATCCCCGCGACGGTTTGCCCGAATCGGAGTCTGTGGACCGGGCGGGACGCCAGTGGAGCCGGTCGCTATATGCGTCGGCTCCGATAGCGGCAGGCGAGATGTTCACACTCGATAATGTGGCCTGTGTGCGCCCTGGCTATGGCCTGCATCCCCGTCACCTCGACACTCTGCTTACGCAGCGGGCTTCGCGCGAATACGCTCCCGGCGACAGGATATCCGCTTGTGAAATCACTGACTGCGGATCAGTTGGCTGAGCTGCCGTTACTCTTGACCTCGCCAGATTATCTTTTTGCCGTTACGGATGTAAAGTGATCCGGGCTGGGGGCTTGTAACCGGAATTCCATATATGTCGTATATGGCCGTGTCGATCTCTTCGCTTGAGACATCGGTGATTCCGAGCGTATCTCCTTCGCTGAAATCGTTTGCAGTGAATATGCATACATCATCATCGTATATCTCTTCGACAGATATCATGCGCGCATTGGATATCACGTATGCGTTGTTGGATGATCCAGGCGTACCGCCTGTCGGTTTAAATTGCCATTTGAATATCCAGCCCCGTGAATTTGATGCTCCCATTTCCTCGACCCAGTATACCGGCTTGGCGTCAGTGACTCCATCCACCTCCAGTCTGACGCGGGTCAGTTCGAATCCGTGGGCAGTTATCTTGTCTTTGCTTACGGTCAACAGATCTCCCATGGATCCGAATTTATCACCTATTTCGCAGGTGAGATCCAACACGGGTTCCGGATACCATATATAATTTCGAGTATCATCCAGGCCCAGAGAAGGGTCCGGATAAGGATAATATCCTGTCAGGATTCCATTGCTTTCGCTGGCGTAGAACCGTTTTTTCCACATTGACAACGTCATAGTCTTCGGCTGGTTCGCATAATATTTTCTTGGCGTCGGTGCCGTTGATCACTGTGTCTTTGTCCACATAAAACCAGTATCGCATGGCTTTATCGTCGTTATAGCTGTTATAATCAATTCTTGTAAGCCATTTTCTGCCTTCTTTTAGAATAGGCTTGAAATCACCTGTGTCATTCGCCATTACAGAGAAAAGCGATAATGCCATAAAGCCTGCTACGACAAATAAATTCCTCATATTCATTTTGTTATTTGGTCTCAGACCGTGACGATGAACGCGCCGCAGGAGTAGCCGCCGCCGAAGACGGTCAAGCCGATATTCTCTCCCTTGCGGAAGTCGGCGCGGTGCTGGGCGAACACAAGAGGTGCCCCGGCACTGCCGGTGTTGCCGAGTTCGTCGATATTGTTGAGAAAGCGGTCGTCGGGCAACTCAAGCTGGTGGGCCACATTGGCCACGATGCGCTGGTTGGCCTGATGGCATATGATGCGGTCGAGTTCGTTTGTGCGTATGCCTCCGGCCATTTCGCCGGCGTGGTCGAGGGCGTCGATCATGTATTTGCATGCGTGTACGAACACATCCTTGCCGAACGGCATTGTGATGCCGTCTTCTTTCGGGCGAAGCTTGACACCCTCCGGGCCTTTCGACACGTTGCCGAGTCCGCATGTATAGATGGAGCGGATCTCCGGCTCTCCTTCCGCACAAGGTTCGGCCGACAGGAAATATGCCACTGCCGCATCTCCCCAGAGATGTCCGCATTTCTCGTCGCTCTCGTTGGCGTAATAAGTGTTGTGCTCCGAGCATATGAGCAGTGCGCGGCGGGCCTTGCCTGTGGCGAAATACCCCTCGACTACCTCCAGACCGTTCACAAACGATGAGCATGCCGATGAGACGTAGAGAGCTTTGGCCCCGTCGATGCCGTATGCTTTCTGGACTTCATGTGCCACTGTGGCAACTGTGTCGTAGGCCGAATATGCGGCTGCCACAATAAGATCAACATCCTTTATATCATAGGGAAGTGTCTTGACAGCATCGGCGACAGCGTCAAGTGCCATGCTGTTCTGATTCTCGCCGGCTGCGGCGCGCGAGCGGGTGTGGATGCCTGTGCGTTTCACGATCCACTCGTCGGTCAGACCGTTTATAGGAAGGAAATGAGCGTTGTCAACACGTTCGGACGGTATGTAGTAACCTGTGGCGTTAATATACATTGTGGTCGGTTATTAGCTTTTTAAAATTGCAAATTCCGTATGTGCCACTGCTTCTGGACATGCGCGGAGAAAAACGTGGATCGGTCAGAATGCACATAACGGTTTATTTTGTGCAAAATTACAAAAAATAATTCATTATTCAAATTTTCCTGGCGGACACTCATGACTATACCCTGGATCGGCCACATACGCAGGTGTCGCTCTGTCTGAAATCACCCTGCCGGTGTCAATTGTCTCAATCGACGACGGCTTCATTCTGCCACGCAGGCCTGAATGAAGCATTCATTTCCGGCATCTTCGCTGGGGTGTGAGATCTAAGACCGGGGGTAAGTCGCTGTCAGGTCTCCCCAAAGGCATATACGTGGTCAATGGCCGCAAGGCGGTGAGATCGATGACAATTTGATGACATGATCAGAAGCCGTGGGGGATCACTCCGATCACTATGGCGTTGCGCATGATCTGGGTCTCAAGCGAGTTGGCTTTGAAAACTCGCATGTCGAACCGGTAGCCTATGGTCATGCCTGTGCGTCCGAAATTCATTCTGAACGATATGAGGTTGTCGATGCCGAAAGCGTTTCCCCACCACCCGCAGTGTGCCAGCCCACGGCGGTTGCCGAGATAGATCTCATAATATGATTCGCCGTATTCCGGGCAGAAAAACGCGGATACCGAGGGGATTCTCACCTCGTCAGCGATTTCCACAGGCAGTCTCCCGATTCTGAATCTACGGCTGACCGATGCTTGAATGTCAAGACCTGCCGAGGCAAGTGCGGAGACGGGATTGTTGCCGTTTCTTGTCTGATATAGTGCGCCGCCATATATGTCGATCATCGGGCCGGCGGTAATCTGCCATCCGGCGCCGAACCTGTGTCTCCATGCAAGTCCCCAGTTGAAGCGTCCGGTCAGCCCGTACATGGCGGCTGTTTTCGCGGGGTTGAGCATGTTCTGGAAATTGAAGGCGGCCTCGAAGCGCATCACGCAGCGGTCGGGCCAGCGGTTGAACGACTTTGTCCAGCTTCCGCTCACGGCATAGTCCATGCCCGTGTAATATAGCGGAGAGAGATATGTGGAAATCGTGCGTGCGGCACCGGCCTCGATACTGTATATGGATGTCACGGGACGCGGCTCATCCTGACGGATGCGGCAGCATTCCGTCTCATTGCATTGAGCTTTCAGTTGAAACAAAGCCGAAAGCAATATTGCCAGTATCAGACCTATTCTCTTCATGGCTGAATATTCAGGTTATTCGAATCCGTCAAACAGTGAGGGCTGGCTGCCGCTGGTGTCCGAATCGGTGTCGGGAGTAGCCGTATCAACGGACGGAGTGCTGTCATCTGGTTCTGACGCGGCAGGTTCTTGCGTTGGGGGGTCCGATGCCGTCTCCTCTGTAGGTTCAGGTTCGGGAGTTATGTCTTCGATTGACGCGAGCGTATATTGTGTGAGGCGTTTACCCTTTGCTTTGAATGATTTGACAGATATGAACTCGTTGGCGTCGATCTCTACGGGCGGACGTATGCCGTCGGCGTCGCCGAATGTCAGAAGCAGACGCGTGTCCTGACGGTCGCTCAGAAGCAGAATATCACCACCATCGTCGCCTCCTACAAAGCGTTGCGGTCTTGCGTTGGTCTCGAACTTGAATCTTTTCAGATAGGGGAATCCGAGTGATCTGTCAAACAGGGCGAGAGTCCACACCTTGTCCTGATCGAACTTCTCGATTCTGAGGATATTGTCTTCGTAATGGTTGTTGTCGGAATATGAGGAGGTGAAATATTCTCCGGTCTTTGTGATGACAAGCACCTTGTCGTCTCCCTGGAAGATGCCGAGGCTTTCGCCGCGCCGGTCGTAGTTGAGGCGTATCACGTCGCTGTCGAACCAGACCTCGCGACCGCCCAGAGTCGAAGACCCGCGTTTTTCAAGACATATGCTCTTGACGCGGAATTTGGTGACAAGGTTACCGAGCGATTCCTTCCCTTTTATGAGCTGGTCGGCGAAGTTTATGGCCAGTTCTGTGTTGCGCGGGCGTCTCCCGAGCGCGTTGGGTTCGTCGGCAAGCGACACTCTGACGGTTTCCGCCTCTCCGTTCGGGTTGGCAGTGAGCCATTCGATGCGTGAGCCGGCGAGACCTTTCGTTATGTCATATTCCTTCTCGCGAGTCAGGCCTGTGATGAAGAAGCGCTTCATGTAGTAGTTGCCCCCCTTGCCGTTGCGGTAGATGACGTTGTAGATGGTGCGACGGTCGTTTTTCTTGAACAGGCCTATGTGTATGATCTTGTTGCTCTTGCTTTTGCCTACATACAGCTTGTCTGACACACGCACTATCTTGTATGTGCCGTCGCGGTAGATGACCAGAATGTCGTCGATGTCGGAGCATGTGAAGAGGAATTCGTTGTCCTTTAGCGCGGTGCCGATGAACTGACCTTCAGTGTCATAATAAAGCCGGCGGTTGGCCTCGGCCACTTTGGTGGCTTCGATCGAGTCGAAGCTGCGCAGGGTGGTCATGCGCGGGAACTGTTCGCCATATTTCTCTTTCAGATGCACGTACCAGCGTTCGGTGGTCTCGTCGATATGCTCAATGTCGTGGCCGAGACGGGCGATCTCGGCGTCAAGGCGCGCGATCTTCTCGTCGGCTTTCGATGAGTTGAATTTCAGTATGCGGGCCATCTTTATCTCCCACAGACGGATCAGATCGTCATCGGTGATCTCGCGGAAGAATCCCGGTTTGAATGGTTCGAGAAGCTCGTCGACACGCCTTATGGCATGCTCCATGTCGGCGGCCTGCTCGATCTGGCGGTCTTTGTATATGCGCTGTTCGATAAATATCTTTTCGAGCGATGCGAAAAGCTGGCTCTCGCGTGCCTCTTCGAGTGCGATCTCAAGCTCGCGCTTCAGAATCGAGCGGGTGCGTGTCACGGAATCTGTCAGCAGTTCTGTCACCGACAGGAATTCCGGCCTGTTGTCGCGGATCACGCAGCAGTTGGGCGAGATCGAGACTTCGCAGTCGGTGAAGGCGTAGAGAGCGTCGATCGCCTTGTCGGAACTTGACCCGGGAATGAGATGCACAACGATCCGAGCCTCTTTTGAGGTGTTGTCGTCGACTTTGCGCACCTTGATCTTCCCTTTCTCCATGGCCGAAAGGATCGATGTGATCAGGGTCGAGGTAGTCTTTCCGAACGGAAGTTCGGTGATGACGAGTGTCTTGTTGTCGATTTTCTCGATCTTTGCGCGTACTTTCACCGATCCGCCTCGGGCTCCGTCGTTGTATTTCGACGCATCCATCAGGCCTCCGGTCTGGAAGTCGGGCAGGAGTCTGAACGGACGGCCGTGCAGACAGTCGATCGCAGCGTCGATGATTTCGTTGAAGTTGTGGGGCAATATCTTCGATGATAGACCGACGGCTATGCCTTCCACGCCCTGCGCGAGCAGAAGGGGGAATTTCATCGGCAGAGTCACGGGCTCCTTGTCGCGGCCGTCATAGCTCGGAGCCCATTCAGTGATCTTGGGCGAGAATGCTGTCTCTATTGCGAATTCCGACAGTCGCGCCTCGATATATCGCGGTGCGGCGGCGGAGTCTCCTGTCAGAATGTTTCCCCAGTTTCCTTGTGTGTCGACCAGCATCTGCTTCTGCCCGAGCTGCACGAGGGCATCGCCGATCGAAGCGTCGCCGTGTGGATGGAAAGCCATGGTGCGTCCCACGATGTTGGCAACCTTGTTGAACCTGCCGTCGTCGAGGCGCTGCATGGTGTGGAGTATGCGGCGCTGCACGGGTTTGAGACCGTCTTCTATATGGGGGACGGCGCGTTCGAGGATGACGTAGGAGGCATATTCGAGATACCAGTCGCGGAACATGCCGGACAGAACGGTTTTTCGGTCGGTCGGTGGTATTTGGTCAGACACAGCAGGTGGTTTGGATTCTGGTTAGGTTGATTCGTGTCGAAAGAGACAGTGATGGAGTGATGAGAACAGAGTGGGCGGCGTCCGGTCAGAACAGAGGCATTGTGGAGGTGGAGTCGACGTATTTTCTCTTGAAATCGGCGTCTGACATGCAGAGCATGACAATGCCCTGTATGAATGTGATCGTGGCCCAGGCTCCGCAGGTGATCAGGCTGAGCAGGATGGTGATCAGGCCTCCGGCTGTCTTGCCGAGTATGAAATACTGCACGCCGAGTGATCCGAAGAGCAGAGCCATTATGCCGGAAAGAGTTTTTTTGGAACTGATCTCGGAGTTGTCGTAGTCCTCTCTTCTTGTCTGGTATATCTGCATTAGTTCCGGAAAAGTATAGAGCGGACGCCAGTCTGTGCCGTCAGTGCTTACGGCCACATTGGGGTTGACGTTGTAGGCGAATATCTGATGAGCCATCATCGGCCCGATGACCTGATTGTTTATTCTGATGAAGTACTGCATGGATTGTCAGTTTAAGTTTGGATGTATGTGATTTACTGTTTGTGGCATGACGCGTGGTTTGTCAGGAGAATTTTCCCCCTATGGCGGCGGCGCGTCTCTCGGCGGCGAGATTCCGGTGGTCATCGTCTCCCCAGTTTGAGAACGGGTGGATGCTTATGCCGCCTCGCGGCATGAAGCGACCTTCGACCTCGATATATCTCGGATCCATGAGCTTGCGGAGATCTTTCATGATGATGTTGACGCAGTCTTCATGGAAGTCTCCGTGATTGCGGAAACTGAACAGATATAGCTTCAGACTTTTGCTTTCCACCATGCGTTCGCGGGGTATGTATGATATGAATATGTGTCCGAAGTCGGGTTGCCCAGTCTTGGGGCAGAGAGTGGTGAACTCAGGGCAGTCGAATCTGACCACATATTCCGTGTCAGGATGTTTGTTCTCGAAAGTCTCGAGCACATCGGGATTGTAGTTGTCGGAATATACGGTGCCCTGGTTGCCGAGCAGTGTGACTCCTTCAAGTTCTTTTTCTGTTCTCATTGTGTGATGTGAAGGTTTTCTGTTATGTGATAGCCAGAGGCCTGATGAGTGGATTCCGGCTATTTGATATAAGCCTCAAGCAGCTTTGCCGTTTTGTGCGGTTCTATCGCGATGCCTGTGGCCGAGGCAGGTATGAGCACAGTGTGTCCGGCGGAGAGAGATTCGGTCTTGCCGCCGCAGATAATGTCGGCTTCGCCGTCGAGCGCGGTGATCACCACGAAAGTATCGCTTTCCGAATAGTCGCGCATCAGACCTGTGTCGGCTTCAAGGATATTGATTGAGAAGAACGGTGATCTGATGACGTTGACCGGGAAATTAGGTCTGAGCGTGTAACCTTCCGCGCTGCCGCAGGTGTCACCGAAGTTTATGACCCGTCGCGCCAGATCGGTGTGAAGCTCACGTTCGTTGCCATCCTTGTCTTTGCGGTGATAGTCGTAAATGCGGAAAGTGGCGTCGCTCGTCTGCTGCACCTCGACCATGGTGCAGTTCTCGCATATGGCGTGCACACGGCCTGCCGGTATGTAATAGACTTCTCCCTCCTTGACCTCGATATAATTCAGTACGTCTTCTATCCTGCCTGATTCTACAAGGCTCTCGTATTCCTCCGGATCGACAGGCCGGGTGAATCCGTTGGCGATTCTGGCTCCTTTGCGGGCACTCATCACATACCACATCTCGGTCTTGCCGTTGGGATATCCCAGCTCGGCGGCGTTTGAGTCGTCGGGGTGGACCTGTACCGACAGGTTGTCTGCCGTGTCGATGATCTTGACCAGAAGCGGAAAACTGTTGTCAAACTTCTTGTAGTTCCTTTCTCCCATCAGATCGGAGCCGTATCTGTCGATCAGCTCGGGAAGCGTCAGTCCGGCGTCGGGACCAGACTCCACGGTCGACACGCTGCCGGGCACACCGCTGATCTCCCAGCTCTCTCCGACTTCAGAAATGGCTGGCTCGATATGCTTGAGCGTTATGATGTTTTCTCCTCCCCAGATTGTAGTCTTGAGAATCGGTGTGAATTTCCACATAACTGAGTTCTTGTTTTTTGTTTTTGTCAAGGTCTTGCCGGATATGACGAATTAACAGTTTTTTTTAAACGCTATCCTTGTCCGGACGTTAGACATATTGGGCGGGTGGTCTGATTTTTGCGCCCTACATACTTACAACAAACAAAGATAAAAAAAACTTTTAAAATCTGAAAATTTCAGTTTGCTGTCATGAGTGATATATTGAACACAGAAGATCGGCGCGATCTCCCCGACAGTGAGTTCGGCCTTCCCGCACGCCGGGAGTATCCGATGCCTGACGCGGCGCATGTGAGAGCGGCGGAGTCTTATTTCCGTTATTGCCCGGAGGATCTGCGCCCCGAGCTGGCACGCAACATACTGCGTTTCGCCGCGCGTTACGGTGTGTCGGTGCGCAGTCAGGAGATCATGTCTTATGCCGGAGAGTGAGCGGATCCGGATGCCGGGTATATTATCCGGGATATGATGTCGGGTCAGCGATGCCCGCGGCTCTGAACGCTTCCTTGCGCTCGACACATGTGCCGCATTTCCCGCAGTGCGTTTCACCGCCTTTGTAGCATGAGTATGTCTGCGAGTAGTCGACTCCGAGATCGGCTCCGCGCCGGGCTATGTCGGTTTTCGTCATGTCGGTGTAAGGCGCGAGGATGTCGATGCCCTCGTAGGTGCCTTCTTTCATGGCGAGGCTCATGGCGTCGATGAATCCTCCACGGCAGTCGGGGTATATGGCATGGTCGCCGCCGTGGTTGGCTATGAGCACATGTCTGAGGTCGCGGCTTTCGGCCAGACCGCATGCCACTGCGAGCATTATACCGTTACGGAAGGGCACTACGGTGCTCTTCATGTTTTCATCGGCATAATGCCCTTCGGGTATGTCGTCTGCGCCCGAAAGAAGCGAGCTCCTGAAATATTCTCCCATGAATGCAAGTGGTATCACGATGTGCTCTATGCCGAGCAGCGCGCATTGGTGGCGAGCGCATTCGATCTCGCGTGCGTTGTGGTTGGAGCCGTAGTCGAATGTCACGGCAAGGGCGATTCTATCCTTGAAATCATGCATGAGTGTCACGGAGTCCATGCCTCCTGACACAACTATGACGCTGTCTTTCATATTGTCTTTCATTTTGTTGTCTTTATGCTGCGTCGTCTTGCAGGCGCGTTGTCAATACCCCGGTCTATGCGTCAGGGTATGCCGAGAAACCTGTGCAGTTGCACTGAAAGTGTCCACCTCGGGTCTGAGAGTACGCGGCGCACTGTGCGCAGACGGTTGGCCTCGCGCTCGGCGGGGTCTTCCACATAGCAGGGCTGAAGGTACATCAGAGTCTTTTCGCCACGGCATCCGAGAGAGAAATAGGGCTCAAGATCCTGACCGATGTCTATGACTTTTATCTCGTCTGCCCTGTCCACGGCGACGCATGCATCGCCGGAAGCACCGCAGATTCCATTCTTTGGCGACACGGTGATCCAGTCTATTCCCGGCGGAAGCGGGCGTGTGCCATTGGTCTCGATCGCTATCTTCTTGCCCGTGGCGCGTTTCAGAAGATGAATGAAGTCGGCGTCTATGGAGAGAGAGGGCTCTCCGCCGGTGATCACTATCCACTCGGCGGTATATAGCTTGACGGCATGGACTATGGCGTCATCGTCCATCAGTATGCCATCTTCGTGGCTGGTGTCGCAGAAAGGGCATCTGAGATTGCACCCGGCGAATCTTATGAACACCGAGGGGTAGCCAGTGTGGTGGCCTTCACCTTGAAGCGAATAGAATATCTCGTTGACTTTCCTCATATCTCTGCAGTGTCGTCGTCTCGTTCATATGCCGCCCAGTTGCCGAGGCTTTCCTCCACTTCGGCGCGGAAGCAGCATGGCACGTTCTCTACAATCCAGCGTGCTATGTTTTCGGCTGTCGGGTTGAAGTCGAGCACGTCGTTGAGCACTTTGTGGTCGAGCGCGCCGAGCACGCTCCGCTTGATCTCAGTGAAGTCCACCACCATGCCGTTGGCGTTCAGTTCGCGCGCGCGGCACTCCACGGTGACTTTCCAGTTGTGGCCGTGCAGGTTGGTGCACTGACTCGGATAGTCGAGGCGCAGCCTGTGGGCGGCGCTGAATTCAAAAGTCTTTCGAACAAAATACATGTCGGTGGTTTCTTATGAAGAGATCCGGGAACACAGTTGTCGGTGCCCCGGATCCCGATGTTACTCTGACGTAAGGCTGTCAGACTGTCTTTTTTGCACGCGATGCGCGTTTCTTGGGGGCCGGTGCCTGAATCTCGGGTTCTTCTATGCCGGCCAGTGCGCCGTCAATCATGATGCGTCCGCAATATTCGCAGACAATCACTTTCTTGTGCATCTTGATCTCAAGCTGGCGCTGGGGCGGAATGCGGTTGAAACAACCTCCGCAGGCGTCGCGTTGCACGGTCACGATGCCCAGCCCGTTGCGGGCGTTCTTGCGGATACGCTTGAAGGCGGCGAGCGTGTAGGCGTCGATCTCCGGTTCGAGAGCCTTGGCCTGCTTGAGAAGGTTCTCCTCCTGCTCCTTGGTCTCCGACACGATCTCATCAAGCTCTACTCTCTTCTGTTCGAGTATGTGCTCGTTGTCTGTCAGTTCCTCGCGGTTGTGGGTGATCTCGGCGGTCTTCTCCTCGATCTTTGTGTTGGCGTCGCGTATGTTCTTCTCGGCAAGCTGGATCTCGAGAGTCTCGAATTCCTTTTCTTTCTCAAGGAATGCGAATTCCCGGTTGTTGCGCACGTTGTTGATCTGCTCGTCGTAGCGGGCGATCTTCTGGCGCCGGGTCTCGATGTCGGCCGTCTTGGTGGCGATGAGTTCGCGCAGCGAGGCGATCTCGTCCTCGAATTTCTGTATGCGTGTCTGATACCTCACGATCTCGTCCTCGCGGTCTTTCACCTCGTTGGGAAGCTCGCCTCTGAGAATCTTGATGCGGTCGATCTCTGACAGTAGTGTCTGAAGCTGGTATAGAGACTTGAGTCGCTCCTCGACGCTGCGTTCTTTCTCGTTTTTCTTTTCTGCCATGTCTGATTATGTTTTGTGGGTGCGGCGCTGGCCGCCCTCGTTTTGTCCTGTTTTCCCTTTGATGTGCTCTGCGGCTGTCAGATGATACCGACGGGATTCCGCTGATCGTCCGAAAAGTACACCACGAGATCGGGATATTGCTGGCGGATTATCCGCGAGAATATCTTCATCGAGCAGAGCTCGCTCTCGTAGTGGCCTATGTCGGCTATGACCAGATCCTGCCCGTATCCGGCGAAGTCGTGATATTTTACGTCGCCTGTCACAAACAGATCCGCGCCTGCGCGTATGGCGTCTTTGATCAGCGATGCGCCCGAGCCTCCGCACACTGCCACGCGTTTCACCACGAGGGCTGGCGACTGCGATGAGTAGCGCAGTGCCTTGACTCCGAATTTCTCTTTCACCCGGCGCAGAAACTCGAGTTTCGGCGTGGGTGACACATCGCCCACTACTCCGAGCCCGGCGTGCGGGTTATCAGGGCGCGGCTGGAGAACCGATATTCCGGTCAGCCCAAGCGTATGCGCCATCTCGTGGCTCACTCCGTTCCATGCCGAATCAAGGTTGGTGTGGGCGGAATACACGGCCACGCCTGCCTCAAGAGCCCGGATCGCTATGCGCTGGGTCTCGTCGGCGCCGGTCAGGCTGCGAAGCCCGCGGAAGATCAGCGGATGGTGCGAGACGATCATGTCGCACTTGCGCCTTATCGCTTCTTCGACCACGTCGGCGGTCACGTCGAGACAGAGCATCACGGCGTTGACCTGACGGTCGCGGAATCCGACCTGCAGACCGGCGTTGTCATAGTCTTCTTGAAGCGGGAGCGGGGCGAACGCCTCGATTGCCGCAGCTATGTCCTGTACGGTCATCTGTCATTTATTTCTCTTTCGCCGGCGAGAGCGCGATCTGAAGCTCGTCAAGCTGAGCCTGGTCAACCGGTGAGGGGCTTTCGTTCATCACGTCGCGGCCGGAGTTGTTTTTCGGGAATGCGATCACATCGCGTATCGTGTCGAGGCCTGCGAGTATCGACACGAACCGGTCGAATCCGAGTGCGAGTCCTCCGTGGGGGGGCGCTCCGTATTTGAATGCGTCCATAAGGAAGCCGAACTGCTCTTTGGCGCGTTCGGGCGTGAAGCCCAGAAGCTCGAACATGGTGTCCTGAAGTTCCGCATCATGGATACGTATCGATCCACCGCCAAGCTCTGTGCCGTTCACCACGATGTCGTAGGCCGTGGCGCGCACTTTGCCTGTGTCGGTGCGAAGCAGGGGCACGTCTTCGGGGTTGGGTGCCGTGAACGGGTGGTGCATCGCGTAGTATCGCTGTGTCTCGTCGTCCCACTCGAACAGGGGGAAGTCGATCACCCAAAGAGGCGCGAACACGTTCTTGTCGCGAAGACCGAGGCGCGATCCCATCTCAAGACGAAGCTCGCAGAGCTGCTTGCGGGTCTTCATGGCCTCGCCGCTCATCACAAGCAGAAGGTCGCCGGGCTTCGATCCGCTGCGTTCACCCCAAGCGCGGAGCTGGTCCTCGCTGAAGAATTTGCCGGCCGAACTCTTGACGCCGCCGTTCTCTTCGAATTTTACCCAGATAAGGCCCTTGGCACCGACCTGCGGACGGCGCACGAACTCGGTCAGTCCGTCGATCTGCTTGCGGGTGTAGCCTGCGCATCCCGCCACATTGATGCCCACTGTCAGCTCGGCGTCGTCGGTCACGGCGAAGCCGCACCCTTTGGCGAGGTCCGTAAGCTCGACGAACTCCATGCCGAAACGAATGTCGGGCTTGTCGCTGCCGTAGCGGGCCATGGCATCGGCCCATGTGATGCGTGGAAAGGCCTCGGTGAAGTCGATGTTCTTCACATATTTGAAGATATGCTTCACAAGACCTTCAAACATGCTGATCACGTCTTCCTGCTCGACAAACGACATCTCGCAGTCGATCTGCGTGAACTCAGGCTGACGGTCGGCGCGGAGGTCTTCGTCACGGAAGCATTTGGCTATCTGGAAGTAACGGTCGAATCCTGACACCATCAGAAGCTGCTTGAAAAGCTGCGGCGACTGGGGCAGGGCGTAGAACTCGCCAGGATTCATGCGCGAGGGCACGATGAAGTCGCGTGCGCCCTCGGGGGTCGATTTGACCAGAATCGGGGTCTCGACCTCAAGGAAATCCTGCGAGTCGAGATAACGGCGTATCTCGAAAGCCATCTTGTGGCGAAGCTCGAGGTTAGTGCGCACCGAGGGGCGGCGGAGGTCAAGATAGCGGTATTTCATGCGGAGATCGTCGCCTCCGTCAGTGTTGTCCTCGATAGTGAAAGGGGGGATCTCGCTGCGGTTGAGTATCCGGAGCGACGAGGCGATCACCTCTATGTCGCCTGTCGGGAGATTGGCGTTCTTCGAACTGCGCTCTGCTGCTTCTCCCTCTATCTGCACCACGAACTCGCGACCGAGCCGGCTGGCCTGTTCTGCAAGTTCGGCATCTATCTCGTTACTGAAGACCACCTGGGTGATTCCGTAGCGGTCGCGGACGTCGACAAAAGTCATGCCGCCCATTTTGCGGGCTCTCTGAACCCAGCCGGCAAGCTTGACTTTCCTGCCGGCATCGGCAAGGCGAAGCTCGCCGCATGTCGTATCTCTGTACATATTGTCTTATATGGATATCCTCCGCACGCGTTCGGACGCGCGCATATTAAGCACGCAAAGTTACAAATTTTTTTTCGTAAGTCAAAATTTATTCTCATTCGCGCTTCTTATTGGCCGCCTTGTGTGGCTCATCCGAAGGCACATAACAAAACGACCGCTCTCACGAGTGGCCGTTTTCGCGGCTATGTCTCAATAGCCATCCTTAACTTAATGAACAAAAATCCATCTTCTAACTCTTCTCTTCTAACTGATATGAGTGGCTTTTTGTTCATGGTGTCATGTTTGATTAACATTCTTTAACCGTCTGTCAGGACTTTCGCGAGCCTTCTGTCGGCTTCTGCGATTTTGCGGATCTCTCCATAGACTCTTCTCGCGTAGGGGAGTGATATGAGGTAGAATATCACTCCTGCCGGAACGAACCATTTCATCGCCGCGCGTGCCCTGCGGCCCGCGAACGGGCGTAATATCCAGAGTGACCGGGTGACCGGATAACGGTTGAGGGCGTCGATCACCCTTGCGTCGCGAGAGTCTGACAGGTAAGTGACAAGCCGGTCTGTCTGCTCTCCTATCCTGTTTATGGGGGCGGGATCATATGTTCCGTTCCAGTATGCGGCATACGACGGCCGGCTTCTGTGGGAACCGAGCCATGCCGTGGCCTCTATGTGCAGGTTTTCGGTCATGGCAAGGGCGCGGCTGAGACTGATATCGAAGATTATCACCTCTTTCAGTGTGACATGGCGTGTCTCGGGGAGCCCGAGCCGACGTCTGAACCATTCTCTGTAAAGATCGGCATTAAACACCGAGGAGTCGTTCATGGCCTTGTATGTCACGAATATGCCGAGAGGCAGCAGGATAAATGTAGACAGCCACATGCCGGGCCATACAACCCAGTGCCCGTCGCGGGCGAGTTTGTAGCCGGTGTTGTCGATTATATAGTACACGAGGAAAAGCAGCACAGAGATCACAAGCGGGGTGCCGAGTCCACCCTTGCGGATGATCGCGCCGAGCGGCGCGCCGATGAAGAGGAAGATTATGCATGCCACCGACAGAGTGAATTTCTTGATCAGCTCGATCTGGTGACGGCGGAATCTCGCCTTCTCGTCGTTGAGCTGCATGGCGCGGAACTCGATCTCGCTGCGCCTCATCTTCACGGAGTTTGCCGCCGAGGTGAATGTGGCGTCAAGTCTTGCCTGCGGCAGCGAGGCGAGAAGTGAGTCGAGGTCTGCAGGAGCGACGGCGGTGGTTTTTACGGGTGTCTTTTCACGGAGCTTGCTCTCATCGTTGGTGATGCCGGCTGGATTGGGGGCTGTCTCCGAAGAGGGTTTCCCGGTGATGGCGCGCCCGAGCACCGGAAACACTGTCAGTTCGAAACCGTTGCGTGTCTCGCGTCCGATCGAGTCTATGCGGGTCTGCAGTGAGTCGATGGTCTGGCGCAGCTCCGACATGTTTTTGCCGACATACTGGTTGCGCATACCCCCTTCGTCGAGGCGGTTGAAGTTGTTGTCAAACGGGATCAGCACCTCCTTGTCGAGAAACGACTCTCGCCTGAAGGGCACGTTGCGGTCTGCTGTCTTCTGCTCGCGGAGATTCTCGAACTGCTCCCCCTGCCATAGGTGCAGGTAGAGATATCGAAGGTCGCCGGTGAAGGCAAGTCTCGCCGAGTCGGCCACAAGTATCGTGGAGTTGTCGCCTCCCTTCGACACGTCATATATCATCACTCCGTGCAATATGCCGCTCTTTTTGTCTTTTGACTTGACATAGAGATTGTAGCCCGGTATCTGGTCATAGAACGCACCCTCGGGAATCTCGAGCTCGGGCGATTTCTGTCTGGCAGAGAAAAGGAGCGTCCACATCTTGACCTGGGCGCGCGGAAGCACGTCGTTCTGGAAAAAGAACGCGCCCACGGCGATAGCCGATATGAGTATTATCAGCGGACTCATCGTCTTGACAAGCGACACACCCGAAGCCTTTATGGCCGTAAGCTCCGACTTCTCGCCGAGGTTTCCGAATGTCATGAGGCTCGCGAGCAGGATGGCGAGCGGAAGGGCCATTGGTACCATGCTCAGCGCGGCGTAAAAGAAAAGCTCGCCCAGAAGTCCGACTGAAAGTCCCTTGCCTACGAGATCGTCGATGTAACGCCACAGAAACTGCATCAGCACGATGAAGAGCACGATGAAGAAGGTCATCGCGAACAGCGGCAGGAAACTTTTTAATATGAAGAGATATAAGCGTTTGACTATTCTCATTTGGGGCGTGGCCGCGAACCGTTGCGGCCGGTGGTGAAAGTTTTGTGGTGTAAAGTTAGAAATTTTTGGTCAGACACGGAAATTTTTTGTAATTTTGGGGAAACAAATATCTGAGTCCGTATATACTTAGTATTTCCGGGCCTATGCGGACATCTACTTAAATCGAATATTATGACGTTGTTTGAAAGACTTACCAAGCGTGCGCAGGAAAGCCGCAAGCGTCTGGTGCTTCCTGAGTCGTTGGAGCCCCGTACTCTTCAGGCTGCCAACCGAGTTATTGAATCCGCTATTGCCGATGTCACCTTCATCGGCCGCCGCGACGAAATCCTTGCCAAGGCATTTGAACTCGGCCTTCCCTGCATCGAGAAGGCGTCGTTCGTCGATCCTGAAGATACGGAGTACACAGAACCTTATGCCGAACTTTTCAAGAAACTCCGCGAGAAGAAGGGTGTCACTATCGAGCAGGCACGTGAGCAGGCGCGCAATCCTCTTTATCTCGGCTGCCTCATGATCAAGCGCGGCGATGCCGACGCGATGGTGGCCGGCGCGCTCAGCCCGACATCTCACGTGCTTCGTGCCGCTTTCCAGGTTCTCAAGACCAAGCCGGGCATTTCCGTTGTCAGCGGTGCCTTCATCATGCTTCTGCCCGAGAACTGTCCGTTCGGCGACGATGGCATGCTTGTGTTTGCCGATTGTGCTGTCGTGCCTGATCCCACAGCCGAGGAACTCGCCCAGATCGCCGTGGCCACTGCCCGTACAACCCGCGACATCGCAGGCCTTGAGCCACATGTGGCCATGTGCAGCTTCTCGACCAAGGGAAGCGCGTCGCACGAGCGCATCGACAAGGTGATCGAGGCCACGCGTCTCGCGCATGAGGCCGACCCGTCGCTGCTCATCGACGGCGAACTGCAGTCTGACGCGGCAATCGTCCCTGCCGTAGGCAACATGAAGGCTCCCGGCAGCCCCGTGGCCGGACGCGCCAACACACTGATCTTCCCCTCGCTCGAAGTCGGCAACATCGCCTACAAGCTCGTGCAGCGTCTCGCAGGCGCAGGTGCCGTCGGCCCGATCCTTCAGGGCCTCGCCGCTCCGGTCAACGACCTCTCGCGCGGAGCTACAGTCGATGATATCGTCAACACTATAATCGTGACCTGCAATCAGGCCATCTGACAAAACTTACATCATGAAGATACTGGTTCTTAACAATGGCAGCTCAAGCGTGAAATACAAGCTTATCGACAGCTGCTCGAAAGAAGTGCTCGCCGAGGGCGGCGTTGAGAAGATCGGCCTTCCCGACTCATTCATAAAATTCAAGCTCGCCGGCGGAGGCAAGGAGACTGTGGTCGTGCCGATGCCCGATCACAAGGAGGCCATCCGTCAGGTTTTCAAGGTGCTCACCGATCCTGAAAAGGGTGTGATCGGCAATCTTGACGAGATCGAGGCTGTGGGTCACCGCGTGGTGCATGGCATGGAATACTTCAACAAGTCAGTTCTCATCACTCCCGAAGTGATCGAGAAAGTCAAGGAATGCTATCCTGTGGCACCTCTCCACAATCCGGCCAACATCATCGGCATCGAGGCGATTCTGGAGCTGCTTCCCGGCGTCCCTCAGGTCGGCGTGTTCGACACGGCTTTCCACCAGACAATGCCGGCGGAGGCATACATGTACGCCCTGCCTTATGAGGCATATGAGAAATATGGCGTGCGCCGTTACGGATTCCACGGCACAAGCCACCGCTATGTTTCGCGTCGCGCGTGCGAGTTCCTTGGCATAAGTCAGGAAGGCACGAAGATGATCACCTGCCACATCGGCAACGGCGGAAGCATAACCGCCGTGCGCGACGGCAAGAGCATCGACACCTCGATGGGTCTCACGCCGACAGAAGGTCTCATGATGGGTACGCGAGTGGGCGATGTCGATCCGGGCGCGCTCGTTTATCTGATGGAGCGCACGGGCATGGATGCCGCCGCTCTCTCAAAGATGATCAACAAGGAGAGTGGTGTGCTCGGAGTCAGCGGAGTCTCCAACGACATGCGCGATATCGAAGACGGCATAGCTCGCGGCGACGAACGCTCGAAGCTCGTCATGGACATGTACGAATATCGCATCCTTAAATATATCGGAGCCTATACGGCCGTTCTCGACGGCGTTGACGTGATAGTGTTCACGGGCGGTGTGGGTGAGAACCAGACCGGCACACGCGAGAAGATCTGCCGCCACCTCGGTTATCTCGGAGTCACATTCGACGCCGAGGCCAACAAGGTGCGCGGAGAAGAGATCGTCATCTCCGGCCCCGACTCGAAGGTGAAGGTCGTGGTCATACCTACCGACGAGGAACTTATGATCGCGCAGGATACTGCCGAAATCGTGGGTGACAGATGCTGAGTGCGTTAGCTTCCGGGCTGCCCTGCGCTGTGGTGTGGAACGCCGATCCGGTTCTGTTCTCGCTCGGCCCGCTGTCGGTGAGATGGTACGGTCTGGCGTTCGCCATAGGGTTTACCGTGGGCTATGCCCTTGTGTCGCGTATGTTCCGTCACGAGGGCGCGCCTGAGCGCTGGCTCGGCAGTCTGCTCATATATGTGGTGGTGGCCACGGTTGTAGGCGCGCGTCTCGGTCATGTCTTCTTCTATGAATGGGACTATTATTCGGTTCATCCCGAAAAGATACTTCGCATTTGGGAGGGTGGTCTTGCCAGCCACGGCGGCACGATCGCGCTCATCATCGCCCTTTTCATCTGGTCATGGTGCGTGAGCCGCAAGCCGGCCTCATGGGTGTTCGACAAGATCGTCATAGCCATCGCGCTTGTCGGGGGACTGATACGCCTCGGCAACCTGATGAACAGTGAGATCTACGGAGGCCCGACCTCGCTGCCATGGGGATTCATCTTCGTGCGCGACGGCCAGACTCTTCCGGCGCATCCCACGCAGATCTACGAGGCGTTGTGCTACTTCCTGCTTTTCGCCCTGCTCATGTGGATGTACTGGAAACGCAATGCGCAGGAGCGGCCCTGGCTGATCACCGGCGTGTTCTTCCTCGGCATCTTCGTGCCCCGTTTTCTGATAGAATACGTCAAGAACGTCCAGGTTGAATCCGAATACCGCATGATAGCCGAATACGGCATGAACATGGGGCAGATGCTCAGCATCCCCTTCATCCTGATCGGTGTCGCGTTGATCATATGGTCCATGAGCCGTCCGCGTCAGCATTTCAAGTTCCCCGACCGCTTCGCCGACGAGGAGAAGCCCGCTTCCACTCCGAAGCGATAACTCCGGCAATGATTACACCAGTCCCCGCCCGGCGCGATGTCACTGACATCCGCCCGGCGGGGACTGCTGTTCGTGTTTTATGGGAAGGGGTCTTAATGCGTTCTGTTCTGGATCTATTCACTCTGTAAAAGTAAATAGAGTTGAATGTAACGGTTAACGGGCAAATTTGGATATTCCTATCAGTTCACCCTTGTTTTTAACACGAATGGCGTAAATGCCTTCTTCAATGGAAGATAGATCTATTCCGGTCAGACTGCAGTGTCCCTTGACCCGCATCAGACATATTGACAATATTGTTTATCTCATAAGTTATATATCCTTTGTCGATAAGATGAGACGAAATGCGTTCAATCTTGACAGCATCTTTCTTATAACTGAAACTTGGCTCGAGATCAGGCCAGCCGATGGGAGGAATCGTAATTGTGTTGCTTATCCTGCTTCCGTTGTCGTTATATACAAATATCCTTAATTTAGTGCTAAGCTCTCTGTCAAGATTTGCTACGAAATAACCTTTCCTGAAATCGTAGACATCATAAAAGAATCCCATAGTATCATCTCCATCATATTGGTCAACCATTATGCGCTTCACCCCCTCTAATCCGCTGATACCAATCTCGACATCTACATAATAGTCATCGTAATCAGTGTTGTATGACTGAGATTTGACGGGACTTGACGGTTCATGTATTTGTGAATATCTTATAACGGGAGTCTGTGGTGTAAAATCTCGTGTAAAATACTTCACACGAAATGACTCCCTTGCATTCGGATTGGGATTAAACGATGGCGTAATTTCCACCAACCTATATTTAAGACCTCCAGACGTCGAACGGGCATATTCATTCTCGTCAAAATGATGTTCAAGCGAAGACATGTCAACATAGAATCCTTCTTGTTCAAAAGAGCCGTATGTTGCCTGCGAGTATAGAGCATCCCATGTTCCGTCTTTAAGCTGAGCAGATAAAACATAGTGAGGAACGCCGAACCAATTGTTGCCTCCTGCAAATTCCAAATCCAAACCATAAGGTTTGCATACGGATTCGATACTTGTATAGACAGTTGATTTGTCGGCCTCTTCATCTAGGCTTAAAATATAGCGTCTGGCCTCTTCTTTTTTGATTTCATTGAAAGAGTCCTCTGAATCGAACGAATAATTAAATGCCCCTTTGTATGGCAGACTCTCTTCTGTATTTCCATCTTCATTCACCGAATTTGTTGTGCCAGTCCATACAAGCCAGTCCCAGTCGAATAAATTTCTGAAAAGCAATTCATAATTTACTCCCGAGATGTCTCTGACCGCAACTCCTTTGCATAGATCAGGTGACATAATTTTATTAAACCCCGATTCTACACTTGAAACTATGTATCTCAATGATATGCCATTCTGAAAAGGATCAGGTGCATACAGAGTGAGATATCCTATATTCAGCGTTCCTCGTGTGGCATTTTTATACGCTTCGTAAGGGTCGCGGCCAATGACATCCATGATGATAGATTCATATAAAGTCGGCTTACTTTCAGAGTATTCAATGCGTTGTTCGCTGTTCACGGCAGATATGCTATGTCCGAAGCCTAATCCAAGTGCAATATCTCTAAGTGCCAAAGAAACGAAATCATATTTGTTTTCCGGCACGGCATCAAGATTGAATGAAAATTCTGATAGCATCGCAGAGTTATAGGTGATTGTCATATCTTCCGACACTAGGAATTCCATGACATCCGGATCACTAGAAAAGCGATAATATCCTGAGTTTTTGATATGATGATAATCTTGGAAACATGCGGCTTTGATTGCAGACGTCAGAGGACTGTATTCTTCTGTCAGGCGTCCGATGACATCGGTAGCTTTGTTTGTTACAGTAGAAGTTGTGTTTCTGCCTATCATTTTGCCGTCCAGAACCGCACGGATACGGATTGGGAGCGTCATAGGAAGATTCTCTTCCCATATTTTGGCTGCATATTCGAATGCGCCTTTCATTTCTTCAGGCCATTCACCTTCATATTCCACTACGATTTTAGAACCACTTGCGATAGTTCTATAATCAGGAAGATCAGCAATGAATGCATTGAATGTCTCGTTTGTCTCGTTCTCCGTGAGAATTGTTCTATACCCGCTTGCTTTATACGAAAGCAGCGTAAGAACGGTACATATCAGTAAAACATACCTTTTCATTTCTTTATGAATTTAAGAGTTAGATTTTCGTTGTAAAGAGTTGAATATCTTACAAGATATACACCGTCTGGGAGTGATGATATATCCATCTTTCCGGCTTTGCCGTTATATTCCAGAACTCTGGATCCATCGACAGAATATACCGTCAAAGCGCGGATCGAACTGTTTGTTTCCAGATAATTCTGAAAAACTGACACCCCTTTGTTTTCAGATACCGGCTGATCAACTCCTGTTTCGATATCCCTCAAATGCAGAAGTATTGCCAAAATTGCCGGATCATCAATGTAGTCGTTTACTGCCACGGGTTCGCTATATGAATACCCGTTTTTGTTACACGCAACAACTCTTATAACATCTCCCAGTTCCACGTAAGGGCATTTGTATTGACCGTTTTCTATCATAGGAGACTCAAGATTGGCATCCATGTCCGAATAAAAGGGATCCATGTATTCAGGAATTCCAAAATTCCAGTAATCATCTTGTACGGCTATTTCAACATGTAGAGATGTGACATTTTCACACTCGATATTAAAACAGAAAGTGCTAATTAAATAAATCGAGTTTGTCTCCGAATCGTATGCCAAAGGGTCGAATCTGAAGTTAGACAGCTTTGGCACTGAAGGCGGATCAAGAGGAGGAACGATATATGCCTTGGGGAAATATATGTAAAACACTTTGGAATCAGAGCAGTCCACGTCTCCCCAATTTCCGTAACATTCCAACTGCATTTTGTAATACACCATTTCGACTACTCCATGTATGCTCTCCTCTATAATTCTGGTATTTTCCCAATTGACGCAGTCCGGTCTGAATAAGCAACCGTATCCTTTTGAAGTATGAACGGTAACATATTCATCATCTTCATTGACACTATCTGTTGATATAGACCATTTTATTTGGTCATATCCTTCTGACCGTTTTTCTTGCGTGAAATAATAACTTGAATCTTCATAAGGAGTCCCGTCAAAATATTTAGAATTAGCTATTCGGCAGAAATCCGACGGTGCCTTGATGTCGAGTTTTACAGACTTCGAGTCGAGCAATATCATATCATCCTGATTGACAAAATAGATGCTGACCTTTATTGGGTGGTAGAATATATCCGAATTCTCATCGTGGATTCTTGCTGATTCTTTCCATGCTTCTGAATACAGAGGAATTTTAAATGTAGATTGGTCATACCTTTTGGTCAGAAAACTGAAAAGCTGAATCTCATTCCCGTCTTTGTCAAGTCCGGTCAACTTGTAACAATAACGTATCCTGGAGTCTGTATACGCATCGAATTCAAGCTCATGAGTTCCGGATTTCACATCGTTGTCAAACTGTACGCGTGCTCCGTCGAGTTTCCAAATGGAATCCAATTTGCCGCGAAGAGGCAAATGATCGTCAGGAATCCGTATTTTCAACGGAAGTCGGTCAAACTGATAATACTCTCCGTTTGTCTCCCGGTAATATGCCGTGACTCTCAGATTATAGTAGGGCTTGGCCGAGGAATTTTCATATTCTTCGGTCATTCCTTCGAGATCAGCAAGTCTGGTCAGGAACAGAACCGATCCACAGTCCAAGTAATCATAAAAGTACCCTTTGATGTCGTGATATTCTCCATCCTCGCCAAGCCCCTCAATCATCCATCTGTATGCATCTCCGCAGTCTTTGTTGTTGATTTTGAACTCGATTTCCGAACCTTCGTATATAGGGATACTCAGCTAATCGCCAACTAATTGTTTGCCAAAGTCGTAGATATTTTGTAACTTTACAATGAACCC
>VSPN01000014.1 GCA_009775355.1 Muribaculaceae bacterium | reverse complement strand
CTCTATCGTCGGCTACTCTATCGGAACATACATTTGCGATTAACGTTACAAATCATTCGGCCCTTCGCCTTGACCACATCGTAATCGGCTACTTCGGCCTCTGCTGACTCCTCGGCATTCGTTGTTACTATCCTTGCGGACTACCGAGACCTCGCGGGATAAGCCATACATCTTTCCTCGTTTACCTGCATGGTTTACGCATCAAGGTTACGATTGCCTTTGGGAACTTTGCTGTCTTTGGCCAGCTTGTCCGCTTGATACGCCTCAGTACCATGTTTCTGTTCGTCAGACCACGATTTCGCTATTGCTTCTTCTCTCCCGAGCGTCGCCACTCGAAACTTGCAAGTCGCTCTGAGGTTCGTTGGCAACTACGCCCCACGTGGTCTTTCACCACAGATATATGACATGCCCGTCATACCAAAAAAGTCCGGATTGATCGCAATCCGGACTTTTTAAATAAACTTTCTGAAGATTTCAGAGGTCCTGCCGACACTCTTCGGAACTGGATAAATTTTTACGGTTTCATCGAAACACGGGATGTCAATACTTGAGAAGAGAAGTCACCTCGCAGTCTGCCGGGAGAGCGGCCCGACCGTTGAGAGCTGTCAGCTCGACAACAAAATTGACATAGACTTTCTTCGGATTCATCGACATCACGAGATCATAGCAAGCACGCATCGTGCCGCCTGTGGCAAGAAGATCGTCATGCAGAAGCACCACATCATTCTCGTTTATCGCATCGCTGTGAAGCTCGATCGTATCCACTCCATATTCCTTGGCATATGCCTTTTTGATCGTCACGGAAGGGAGCTTACCGGGCTTTCGAGCCGGCACAAAACCGCATCCGAGTTTGTAGGCCATGATCGAACCGCCGATGAAACCGCGCGATTCTATGCCTACGATCTTGGTTATACCCTTGTCCTTGTAGAGTTCAGTCAGAGCGTCGCTCATGACATGCAAAGCCTCGCCATCCTTGAGAAGAGTGGTAAGATCGCGGAAAATTATCCCCTTCGAGGGAAAATCGGGAATATCCCTGATCTTGAGTCTCAGATCATCAATTTCCATATAAGTTACTTTTAAGGTTTGAATATATTTGTTTATTTGATTATCACAATCCATCAGCCAACACTGTGCCGCTGCATGAATGCAGCCGACACCTGTTAGATAAGATCCATACAACATTGTTTAACCATCCCGAAAAACTTCACGCAGAGAAACCTTATCCCTTCATTTTCCAACAGATAAGAGACATCATGTTCCACGTGGAACAATTTATATGTCATCTGTTCATCAGCAGCAGGAGCACATTTATATCGGCGGGCGAGACGCCGGGGATGCGCGAGGCCTGCCCTATCGTGGCAGGCCGGATGCGGTCGAGTTTCTGACGCGACTCTGTAGAGAGTGCCGTGACCGAAAGGAAGTCGAATCTGTCGGGAATGTGAAGATTCTCCAGCTTGGTCTGACGGTCGGCCAGTTCACGCTCCCTTTTGATGTAGCCGTCATACTTGATCAATATTTCGGCGGCCTGGACTATCTCGCTTCGGCGCGCCTCCTCAAGAGAATCAATGCGGCTGCGGAGAGCCGGGAGAATCTCCGCGAGAATCATGAACCCGAGTTGCGGACGCCTGATCAGTTCGACAAGTCTGAGCGAGGCTGTGAGCGGAGTCGTGCCCCGCTCCTCAAGAAAACGATTCACCTCCGGCGTCATCCTGACAAGATAATTCCGGCTCCACTCCATGAGACTGTCGCGCTGCTTGCGCTTGCTAATCATAAACCGATATCGTTCATCTGTGGCCAGACCTATCTGATGACCGAGTGGCGTGAGTCTCATGTCGGCGTCATCCTGACGGAGAAGAATGCGGTATTCCGCCCGTGAGGTAAACATGCGATAAGGCTCGTCAACTCCTTTTGTGACAAGGTCGTCGATAAGCACACCGATATATGCCTGATCGCGACCGAGCACCACCGGCTCCTTACCTTGCGATCTGCGGGCGGCGTTTATGCCGGCCATCAGACCCTGCGCGGCGGCTTCCTCATAGCCTGTGGTACCGTTTACCTGTCCGGCAAAATAAAGTCCCGGCACGAGTTTTGTCTGGAGGTCATGGGTCAGTTGCGTCGGATCAAAGAAGTCATATTCTATGGCATAACCGGGGCGATAGAACTGCACGTCGCGGAGAGCCGGCACGCATTTGAGCGCATCGACCTGAACCTGCCACGGCATCGAGCTTGAGAAGCCGTTGATGTAATATTCCTCGGTAGTCTCACCCTCCGGTTCGAGAAAGAGCTGATGACTCTCCTTGTCGGCGAAGGTGACGAGCTTGGTTTCGATGCTGGGACAATATCGCGGCCCGATGCTCTGTATGTCGCCGTTATAGAGAGGAGACTCATCGAGACGGTCCACCATGATGCGGTGCGCCTCGGGATTGGTATGCACGATCCAGCAGGGACGCTGACGCAGACTTCTACGGACACCGGGCAGGAAAGAGAACTTCTCCGACAAATCCTGATCTCCGTCCTGACGCTCGGCAAGAGAGAAATCGATGGTACGCCCGTCGATGCGCGCCGGAGTCCCGGTCTTCATGCGGTCTGTTCGAAATCCGGCGTCCACAAGCTGTTCGGTGATACCCTTGGATGCATCTTCGGAGATGCGGCCACCCTCGACCTTGACAGCACCGAAATGCATGAGTCCGTTGAGGAAAGTTCCGGCAGTAAGGATTACCTGACGGGACTTGAACTCAAAACCGAGAGCCGTTCTGACACCTCCGAGAGAGACGCCGTCGAGAAGGAGAGAAGTCACCGTATCCTGAAAAATGAAAAGACCGTCGGTCGAATCAAGGATCTGCCGCCAGCGGTCAATATACTTAGTGCGGTCCGACTGCACACGCGGCGACCAGACAGCCGGGCCTTTCGAGCGGTTGAGCATGCGGAACTGCACCGCAGTCTCGTCGGCCACGATACCCATCTGTCCGCCGAGAGCATCTATCTCCCTGACAATCTGACCTTTCGCTACGCCGCCGACAGCCGGATTACACGACATCTGAGCCACTCGGTTCATATCCTTGGTAATCAGGAGTGTAGAAGCTCCAAGACGCGCCGAGGCGACAGCGGCCTCACAGCCGGCATGACCTGCGCCGACAACTATTACATCAAATTCAAATTTCATCGTGATGTGTTCAAGCCATTCGCCACAACACTGCTGCGGCATAGGCATCATTAATTATGATTTATCCGCCCACCGTGGGCAGCTCCGCTCATGCTTGCCAGAGCGACAGGGCGGCGTTTTCGTTTGCTTCCATTATCTCGCGCTCACCCGGACCCTTGTCGTCGATACCGCACAGATGGAGCACTCCGTGAATGATCACCCGAAGCAGCTCGTTATCGTAGCTGTCGCCCACCGCTATGGCGTTCGAGGCCACGGTGTCGAGCGAGATCACCATATCGCCCGATATGCGCTCGCCCCGTGTAGAGTCGAACGTAATGATGTCGGTGAAATAATCGTGATCGAGAAATTTTTTATTTGTCTCAAGAATATAGGGGTCATCACAGAAGAGATAAGAGAGACGACCCACCACATAACCGTGAGAAGCCGCGACCTTACCTATCCACTCCCTCACCCTGTCATAGTCAATGGCTGGGAGCCGGACGTTCTCCGAATTAAAACTTATCATTGAAGCTATTGTTAAGTAATCATGCAAATATACTAATTTTTTTCGAGACCCGTAGACCGACACTTATTCAAGCCTCCAGATTATCAATCGGCGTCTGACTGTAGAAAACAACCACAATTCACTACATGAGTGCATATTAGAAACAATATCGGCATATTTTAAGGCTCTGAGAATTGAAAAATCAGAAAAAGCAGTACAGTTACACGCATAAAAAAGAGCCTCAATGCAATTTTTTTATTATTTTTGCGAGCAGAAGCAGATACAGACCACATGAACACCGATAAGAATAAAACAACACGCACACCGACACGGCTGACGGTCGTTCTGCTTCTTTGGTCAATGACAGCCACCACCCCACTGCTAATCACCTCATGCAGCCACGACGACCCCGCCACGGAGGAAAAAGCCAACCATCGTCCGGGAGAAGGGAACAACGGCAACGGAGAGAACGGCAACGGCAGCTCGGGCGGAGAAGAAGGGGAGACACCCGGAAACACGGGTCAGCAACCGGCCATCGTCGGCAGTTGGCTCGACCACGCTTCAGCCGAGACCCACACCTTCGGAGCCGACGGCAGCTACACACTGACAGAATCGGCCGGAGAGACCGCAGAGGAAGGATCCTACACATATTCCGATCTCAAGCAGCACCTATATATAAGTATCGACTATATAAGTATCGACAACGACAGAGAGACATTCGTGCGCGACTACAGATGCGTTATCTCCGACAACAGCATGACTCTCACCGACATATCGGGTAACAAAAAGGAACTGACCAGAACCGGCGACTGATCCCCGGCCGAAACTACAGATCTCGACTACACATCACGACCACACCTCTCCCTCCGACCATATGGAATATATAATAAAGATAAATCCTGCATACGAGAAATATCGCCCCGCGATCGAAGAGATAATCAGAAAAGTGAGACCCGAGCGGTCAACCGTCATCTACAAGGGTCGCAACATTCTCTACAAGACCGACCTCGGAGGTGTGACAGCCGTAGTCAAGGAATTCAAGAAACCCAACGCCGTCAACGCCTACGCCTATACCACCGTGCGCAAAAGCAAGGCGCGCCGCAGCTTCGAGAACGCATCAAAGATGGCCTCACTCGGATTCCTCACCCCCGGCCCGATAGCCTATGGAGAGGAGCGCGACGGACTCCGGCTCGGCAGAAGCTGCTATATCAGCCTCGAACTCACAGGTGCCACCGAGATGCGTCACTGGGAAGACCACCCCTGCGCCGCGACACTTGTGCCCGCATTCGCCTCGGAGATCTGGCGGCTGCATCAGGCAGGAGTGTGGCACAAAGACTTCTCGCCCGGCAACATACTTTACACCATCAGCCCGGACGGCAGATATGAATTCCACTATGTGGATCTGAACCGGATGAAATTCGGCGTGCATGACCCGAAGCGGCTCATGTCGATGTTCAGGTCGATCAATCTGAACCCCGCCGAGACAGCGCGCCTCGGACGCCTGTACGCAGCCGCATCGGGCAAGGACGCAGCCGCTATGGAAAAAGAGGCATTGCGCCGTCTCGAAGGCTACTTTGCCGAACGAAGACGCAAAGCGCTATTCAAGCGTCTGATCCATGGCAGGATACTGCCGGAAAGAAACCGGGCCGAATAAACTGATTTTACACACAAGCAAGAGAACATAATTAAGTGAACGAACAGAAAATACCAAAGACAATACACCTGTGCTGGTTCGGCGGGGGCGATTATCCCGTCGAGGTCAAGGCATGCCTCGACACATGGCGCAGGATTCTGCCCGACTACAAGATCCGGGTCTGGACAGGCGACGACGCCCGCGCGCTCGGCATACCCTACGTAAACGAAGCACTTGACTGCCGCAAATGGGCATTCGCATGCGATGTTGTCAGGTTTTACGCCGTCTACACCGAAGGGGGAGTCTACATGGACAGCGACATATTTCTTTACTCCCGCTTCGACGACATAGCCGCGACCGACGCCGACTTCATAACCTTCCATGAGAAATGCGACCCTGACCATGAAGACTTCGGGCTCCAGGCCGCCATGTTCATGGGAGTCCAAGGCAACCGCTTCTGTCGCGAGATGCTCAACCACTATGCAGGAGAGCACTTCCTCAACGAAGACGGAAGCATGAACCTGCTTATATCGCCCATGAGGATGCGCGATGTCGCCTCGCTGCACGGATACGTGGCCGAAGACCGCGAGATGCACCTCGACATACTCACCGTGCTGCCCACGCGCCGCCTGAAACCGCGCAAACGGTATCCACGTTCGAAAGACTGCATAGGGGAGCACCGTGTGGTCGGATCATGGCGCAAACGCCCCCTGAAACGCCGCATCATAAAGCGCATCGAACACCTCTGGAGAACAGTCAGATACGCCATCTGCCACAAATAAACCGACAAGGCCAAGCATATGAACAGACCACGACGACTCGCCTACCTGACCCGCAACTATAAAAGCACAGCCTACGGAGGCGCGAAGGCACGCGTAGACATAGAAGACATACTCGCATCCGAAGGAGCAGTCAACCTCGGTCTGCCGAGGACCTTCCACCGCAACAAGATTGTGGATTATATTCGCAATTTAGGAAATATAATACACTTTGCTTTTACCGTAAAGAAAGGCGACACACTCATCATACAATACCCGGTAAAAAAATACTACCCGTTCATATGCCGGACAGCACGACGCAAGGGAGCACGCACCATATCGCTCATACACGACCTCGGCTCGTTCCGCCGCAAGCGACTGACACCCGAAGAGGAGATCCGCAAACTGTCGCTGAGCGACGCCGTGATCGCAGCCAACGCGAACACCCGCGAATGGCTCCTCGAGCATGGACTGAAGATCCCCGTCGCGCTTCAGACAGCATGGGACTACAGGTCTGACGAACTGCCACCCGAGACCTCAGCCCCAGCCAATTCATGCATATTCGCAGGTCATCTTAAAGAGAACCGCAACGGCTTTCTCTACAAGTTCCCTCCGGAGCTTGACATACATCTGTACGGCACAGGCGCGCCTGCGGAGACTCCCGCCAACATCCACACCCACGGATTCGCCACTCCCGACACCATAATCAGCAGCGGCGAGGGAAGATACGGACTGATCTGGTACGGCATGACACTGACGCACGACAACACCGGATACATCGGCGAATATATCGGCTACTGCAATCCTCACAAACTCGGGCTCTACATGCTGGCCGGCAAACCAGTGATAATATGGAAAGGGGCCGGTGCCGCACCCTTTGTCGAGAGAGAGGGGATCGGCCTGACCACCGACACACTCGAGAACCTTGACCGGCAGCTCGCCGAAATCAGCGAGGAACGATATGCCGGGATGGTGGCCAACACCCGCCGGGTGGCGGCGCGTATGAAGAAGGGTGGATTTATCACCGATGCGATCCGCGAGGCGGAGTCGCTTCTCGTAAAACAAAACTGAAACAAATTCAGAAGCACCGACAAAAAAATCCGTTTAATCTGTCGACACCTGCAAAAAAATTGCAAAAAAATCGCTAACTTTACATCCAATTTGCAGGAGTAGTGCCAAACGGAAACTGCAGGCACGCGGAATATTTCCGCAAACCAAAGAGAGACAGAAAGAATGGAGTCAGAGATATATCATATACCGGCGTTGCTCGCCCAGTCGGTCAAGGGACTTGACATCAGGCCGGACGGCATTTATGCGGACGTCACCTTCGGAGGCGGCGGCCACTCGCGCGCCATCCTCTCCCGCCTCTGCGAAAGGGGACACCTCTACGGATTCGACCGCGACACAGACGCGTATGCCAACGCGCCCCTCGATCCTCGCTTCACATTCGTACACTCTGACTTCAGATACATCTCGAACTTTCTGCACTATCATGGTGTCGGGCAAGTGGACGGCATACTTGCCGACCTCGGAGTATCGTTTCACCACTTCGACTCGGCCGAGCGGGGATTTTCCTTTCGCTCCGACGCACCTCTCGACATGCGCATGAACCGCAGCGGAGGCCAGACATGCGCCGAGCTGCTCGCGGGTTACGCCAAAGAGGACATCGAGCGGCTACTCCGCTCATACACCGACCTCAAGCGCCCCGGCGCGATAGCATCGGCCATCGTCAGGGCGAGAGAGCACAATCCCGTAGAGACAACCGGCCAGCTTGCAGAGGCCGTAAAAGGCACACTCAATCCTAAAGCCGAAAAGAAAGACCTCGCGCAGGTCTTCCAGGCACTCCGCATAGAAGTCAACGGCGAGATGGACGCACTCCGCCGACTGCTGAAACAGTCGCTGCGCGTGCTCCGGCCCGGCGGGAGACTCGCCGTCATAACATACCACTCGATAGAAGACCGGATGGTCAAGAACTTCATCAGGAGCGGCAACGTGGAAGGGGAGATCGACAAAGACATATTCGGCAACATCTCGACACCCTGGAAAGCCGTGACGCGAAGTCCGATCGTGCCCGACAAGGCCGAGACAGAAGCCAATCCCCGCTCGCGAAGCGCAAAACTGAGGATAGCAGAGAAAAAATAGCGGCAACCGATACAGGCTGCTCTCTAAAACGATACAAACAAAACTACAGATCCACCTCAACAAAGAGAACGACAACACACAGATGGGAAGGAAAAAAGGGAACCAGACAGAAACCGACACCCCCGCTGCAAAGAAAAAAAAGGAAAACAAAGGGGGATACTCATGGGTCAACGAATTCCGCTACGGGCGGTCGATATCAGTTGAATTCTTCAAAAGCAACGCCTGGCTGCTTCTGATCATAGTGGTGGCGGTGATCGGACTGATAGGACTCCGCTACAAGACAAAGACAAAGATGTCGGAGATCAAGCGACTCAACACCGAGCTTGCCCGCGCCGAGAGCAACAAGCTCCAGGAAAAGGCGGCCTACATGTCGCTTATCAGGGAAACAGAAATGAGACGCATGGTGAGAGAAAAAGGGCTACCCCTCGAATTCCAGGAGCAGCCGCCCTACGAACTTATCGACGACTGACACCCGAACCATCTCAAACCAATCACCCCTGACAAGACCGGACACCGGCAGAAAAAGAGAGACCCCTGACATGGCAGCAAAGAAGAACAACAAGGCACACATACTTTTCCGCTACGGACTGATAACGATCGGCTTCGTGCTGTTTGGCGTGGTGATACTCGTCAAACTATTCAGCACCACCGTCATAGAGGCACATCAGTGGAATGCCCGGGCACGGGCCGAACTCTCGCGCATCGACACCATCGCGCCCGAGCGCGGCAACATACTTGCCGACAACGGCAACATACTTGCCTGCAACCTGAAAGTCTACGACATAAAGCTCGACCTTCGCCACGACAAGATCAAAAAGATGAAAGTCGTGCCCTGGAGCTCAATCGACTCACTGGCCGACTCGCTCGACCGGCACTATCCCCGCATACCGAACCTGCTGTCACGACATCCCGACACGATCAGGAAGTATTCATGGCACACCCGGCTTAAGAAAGAATTCGAGAAGCCAGACTCGATACGCCCGCGAGCCTTGCGTCTGGCACAAAAGAAGACACTCGAAGACTACGACCGGATCAAGGGTTTCCCATTCCTCAAAAACATCAAAGGGCGTCATCCGCTCTACAAAGAGACCCGCAACACGCGCATCTATCCCTACGGCCGCATGGCATACCGCAGCATCGGGCGCGTGAACGAGAACCGCGAAACACGCCAGATCCACGGCTATTCAGGACTTGAGAAAGACCTCGACACCCTGCTCTACGGCAAACCGGGGCTGGCCAAGAAAGTCGCACTCACCAACGGCATCACCAACTGGGTGGCCACCCCCGCACGGCGCGGCTACGACATACACACCACGATCGACATAGACCTCCAGGACATGCTTGAAGAGGAACTCCACAAGATCTGTTCGGAAGCCAATGCGGAGTGGGGCACAGCCATACTGATGGAAGTCAAGACCGGAGAGATCAAGGCCATATCCAACATAGAGCTGCTCGACGACGGCACATACGGAGAGGCTCTCAACCGCGCGGTACTCCCCTACGAACCCGGTTCGGTCATGAAGCCCATCTCGCTGATGGTCGCATTCGAAGACGGACTTGTCAAGAGCGTCAACGACATGGTGGACTGCAGTCCGTTCATGAGAACCAGCGACCCTCACGGCAGCGGCATGAAGAGCATGAAGCAGGTCATCGAGCAGTCGTCCAACACGGGCATCGCGAGAGTCATCTTCAGGGGCTACTCTCAGAACCCCGAGAAATGGCATGACCGTCTGGCCGGCCTCGGATTTTTCGAGCCGATACGTTCAGGCATAGCAGGAGAGAGCACACCACGCATACGCCGTCTGACCGACAAAGACTCACGTGGCAACAACATCACAATGACAGCGCGACACCTCGACCTGGCCCGTCAGGCCTACGGCTACAATACGGAGCTTCCTCCCCTTTTCACTCTGTCGGTCTACAACGCGATCGCCAACGACGGCAAATACGTGCGTCCGCACCTTGTGAAAGGGCTCATAGACGAAGAGGGCAAAGACTCTGTGCTCAAGATAAGCTATATCCGCGACAGCATCTGCTCGGCCGCCACAGCCCGCAAGGTCCGCGAGTGCATACGCGAGGTGGTGTGGGGCGACCACGGCACGGCGCGCCTCGTCCGCGACGACCGAGTCTGTGTCGTCGGCAAGACCGGCACAGCCTATCCGGTGGAGAAGGGAGTCTACAACCATGCCAAACGTCGCTATGCTTTCGCCGGATTCTTCCCATACGAACGTCCGCAATACAGCTGCATGGCACTTGTCATGTCAGGCGCAGGCAACTCCGCCAACCGCACATCCGGCCAGGTTGTCAAGAACATGGCCATCAAGATGTATTCACGCGGAATGCTCAACAACGCGTCAACCTACACATCGGAGCGCAAGGAGAGCACCCCAGTGATCTCAGCCTCAACAGAGGGGAACATGGGGAAAACAGCCGGAGCTCTCGGCATAAAGCGGCTCAAGCGAGTCAAGACCCGCGGAGAAACGCCGGCAGGGAAAGTGCCCGACGTGAGAGGCTATGATCTGCCGTCGGCAGTGAGGATACTCGAAGGATACGGCATCAATGTCAAGACCCGTGGCACAGGCCATGTATCCGCGCAGTCGCTGCAGCCCGGAGCCGCCTACAGGCGCGGAGACGAGATAGTGCTCAGTCTCCGCAACTGACAGGAAAAAGGATAATATCAAGATACGAATATAAAACACCATACATATGACGATCAAATTAGCACGACTTCTCGAGGAGATCAGACCTCTCGAGGTGATCGGAGAGACAGACAAGAATATAATCGGCGTTCACAGCGACTCACGCAAAGTGGAGAAAGACACTCTTTTCGTGGCGGTGCGCGGCGTGACCACCGACGGACACAAATACATACCTGTAGTGGCGAGCACACATGTCGGCGCCATTGTATGCGAGGAGCTTCCCCCCTCGCTCGAGAACGGCATCACCTACATCAAGGTGGCCGATTCGGCCGAGGCACTCGGTCTTCTTGCATCGGCATGGTACGGTCACCCCTCTACCCATCTTAGCCTTGTCGGAGTCACCGGCACAAACGGAAAGACCACCACAGCCACGCTTCTCTACGAGATGGCTAAACTCGAAGGCTACAAGGCAGGACTACTGTCGACCGTGTGCAACTATGTGCATGACCGCGCCATACCGACCACCCACACCACTCCCGACCCGCTGACCCTCAACGAGCTTCTGGCCGAGATGGTGGAGGCAGGCTGCGACTTCGCGTTCATGGAAGTGTCGAGCCACGCAGCCCAGCAGCACCGCATAGCCGGACTCCGGTTCAAGGGCGGGGTGTTCAGCAACCTGACTCGCGACCACCTCGACTACCACGGCACTGTAGAGAACTACATGAATGCCAAGAAGATGTTTTTCGACATGCTTCCGTCAGACGCGTTCGCGCTTGTCAACGCCGACGACAAGGCCGGTGCCTACATGGTGCAGAACACCCGGGCCAAGGTCTACACCTACTCGCTGCGCTCCGACGCCGATTTCCGCTGCAAGATACTTGAGACCCGCCTTGACGGCACACTGCTCCAGCTCAACTGTCGCGAGATCGAGGTCGGTTTCACAGGCCGCTTCAACGCCTACAACCTGACAGCAGTCTACGGAGCTTCGATACTCACAGGCTTCGCAGAAGATGAAGTGGCGGTCAACATGAGCCGCCTCGTTCCCGTGGCCGGGCGCTTCCAGACCTTCCGCTCGGCCGACGGCGTGACCGCCATAGTCGACTACGCCCACACCCCCGACGCACTTGTCAACGTGCTCGACACCATCCGCGAGGTGATCGGCAGCGAAGGCCGCGTCACCACAGTTGTCGGAGCGGGCGGCAACCGCGACCACGGCAAACGCCCGATCATGGCCCGCGAGGCCGCGTGCCGCAGCGATCTTCTGATACTGACCAGCGACAATCCGCGCAACGAAGATCCGGAATCAATCATAGCCGACATGCGCGGCGGACTCAACGACGTCGAGATGCGCCGCACACTCTGCATCACAGACCGACGCGAGGCCATCCGCACGGCCATCCGCATGGCGCGTCCCGGCGAGGTCGTGCTCGTGGCCGGCAAGGGGCATGAACCTTATCAGGAGGTCTGCGGAGTGCGCCATCACTTCGACGACCGCGAGGAGGTGAGCCGAGAACTGGCAGCAAGAGAAGCATAACCGAATCCGACAACCAAATACCGAAAAATGATATACTGGCTTTCAGAAATACTTGACGGCATCCGGTTTCCGGGACACAACCTGATGGGATACATCTCGTTCCGCGCCGGAATATCGTTCGCACTCTCGCTTGTGATCGCCCTTGTGTTCGGCCACCACATCATAGCCCGTCTGCAGAAGATGCAGATCGGCGAAGTGGTCAGAAACCTCGGACTCGAAGGGCAGATGGCAAAAAAAGGCACACCCACCATGGGAGGAGTCATAATCATACTGGCCACCCTTGTGCCCTGCCTTCTGATGGGCAACCTCGGCAACATCTACATGCAGCTGATGATAGTAGCCACACTCTGGATGGGGGCCATAGGATTTCTCGATGACTACCGCAAGCTCAAATACCACAACAAAGATGGTCTGAAAGGTAAATACAAAGTGACCGGACAGGTCGGACTCGGACTGCTTGTGGGTCTGACCATGTGGCTGTCTCCCCAGATAGTGATGAGCGAGAATTTTGAACGCGAGGCCGTGTCGGCCGAATTCATCGGCCAGACACAGAGAGGCGGAGACGATGAAAATATAACGACAGAGATCGTCGTGTCGAAAGATGAGATCAAGTCACCGCAGACCACAATACCGTTTGTCAAGAACAACAACTTCAACTACCAGTGGCTGACCTCATGGATACCCGACAGACACAGCGCGTATACACTCGGCTGGCTCGTCTTCGTGCTCGTGGTGGTGATAGTCGTGACGGCTGTCAGCAACGGCGCCAACCTCACCGACGGACTCGACGGGCTCTGCGCCGGCACATCAGCCATAATAGGCATCGCATTGCTCATAATGGCCTATCTGGGCGGCAACGTCATATACTCCAGCTATCTGAATATCATGTATATACCAGGATCGGAAGAGCTGGTGGTCTTTGCCGGCGCGTTTATCGGCGCGCTTGTCGGATTCCTCTGGTACAACGCCTTTCCCGCCCAGGTATTCATGGGCGACACCGGCTCGCTGACCATCGGAGGAATCATTGCCGTCTTCGCAATCCTGATACGCAAGGAGCTTCTGATTCCGCTGCTATGCCTGATATTCTTCCTTGAGGATCTCTCGGTGGTGATGCAGGTGTCCTACTTCAAATACACCCGGCGCAAATATGGCGAGGGCCGCAGGATTTTCAAGATGACCCCGCTCCACCACCACTTCCAGAAAGGAGCGGTGACCGGAGCACCGGTGAAATGGAACTTCCCGGTCAACCCGATACCGGAGAACAAGATAGTGACACGCTTCTGGATCGTAGGCATCCTTCTGGCGGCACTTACATTCGTGACACTTAAAATACGATAAACCAAGACAAAAGGCAAGACACAAGATATGGAAAAACTGGTAGTTCTCGGCGGCGGAGAAAGCGGCGTCGGAGCCGCGATACTCGGCAAGACAAAAGGGATGGAAGTGTTTCTGAGCGATTCAGGCTCACTCCATGCAGACTACCGCGAGACTCTCGAGAAAGAGGGCATCGCCTATGAAGAGGGAGGACACACCGAGGAGAAACTTCTCGACGCCGATCTCGTGGTGAAGAGTCCCGGCATACCGCCCTACGCACCGCTGGTCAGAAAATTCACCGAAAAAGGCACTCCCGTCATCTCCGAGATAGAGTTCGCGGGGAGATACACCGATGCCAGAATGGTATGCATCACAGGCAGCAACGGCAAAACCACCACTACCCTGCTGACCTACCATATACTCAAGGCTGCCGGGCTCAACGTCGGACTCGCCGGCAACGTCGGCAAGAGCATGGCCCTGCAAGTGGCCCGCGAGCACCACGACGTCTATGTGATCGAACTTTCGAGCTTTCAGCTTGAGAACATGTATGACTTCAAGGCCGGCATAGCCGTCATCACAAACATCACCCCCGACCATCTCGACCGCTACGACCACAAGATGGAGAATTATGTGGCCGCGAAATTCAGGATTCTCCAGAACCAGGGGCCCGATGACTACTTCATCTACTGGCATGACGATCCGATCGTAAGAGAGCAGATCCGCCACATACAGACGGAGGCCACGCAGCTTCCTTTCAGCGAATTCAAGCAAGAAGGATCCAAAGCCTGGGTCGAAGACGGCATAATCCACTTCGAGACGCCGATGGATGTGTGGGAGATAC
The DNA here is from genome assembly GCA_009775355.1 of Muribaculaceae bacterium. Taxonomy (GTDB): domain Bacteria; phylum Bacteroidota; class Bacteroidia; order Bacteroidales; family Muribaculaceae; genus Lepagella. Next base: position 34,917 of record VSPN01000014.1, on the reverse strand, counting down.
CGCGCGACAGACTTTCGCTCACCGGCCTCCACAACCTATACAACTCTATGGCCGCCGGACTGTCGGCAAGCCTTCTGAACATAAAAAACGATACCATCCGACACGCGCTCGAAGACTTCGAGGCCGTGGAGCACAGACTCGAATATGTGGCCACCGTTGCAGGCGTGAGATATGTCAACGACTCCAAGGCAACCAACGTCAACTCGACATGGTATGCCCTCGAGAGCATGACCGGCCCGACCGTGCTCATACTCGGCGGCAAAGACAAAGGCAACGACTACACCGAGATCGAAAGCCTCGTGGCCGAGAAAGTCAAGGCCATAGTCTGCATGGGCAAAGACAACACCAAGCTGCTCGACTTCTTCAAGGGGAAAGTCGGGGCGATACACGACACGCACTCCGTCGAAGAGGCAGTAAAGGTCTGCGCCGGCATAGCCGCAGACGGCGACACCGTGCTGCTCTCGCCATGCTGCGCGAGCTTCGATCTCTTCAACAGCTATGAAGACAGAGGCCGGAAGTTCAAGGCGGAGGTCATGAAACTCAGTGCCACAGAAGAAAATAAATAAAACAGGAACCGTACAATAAGCGACAAAAAAAGAGACAGACCGGGATGGACAACGGAAACGAGCTGATAGAAGAACTTGAGATCCGCGAGACAATCGACGGAATGCCTGCAGATGAACAATCAGGAGAGCGCATGCGCTCCGGACGTATGCAGGGCGCATCCGGAGCGCGCGAGAGAGAGCAGGCCGCAGGCACGGGTCTGAACCAGATAAAGAACGAGACAGCAAAGACCGCCGCGCTGGCAAAGAAAAAAGGGAGACCCGACCCCTACATATGGGGCATATATCTCTTCCTGCTTGTGATCAGCGTCATCGAGCTGTTCAGCGCGTCGAGCACAGAAGTGTCAGGCTCGAACGTCTATGGCCCGCTGATCCGCCACGGTCTGTTTCTGCTGATCGGATTCGGCATAGTACTGTGGCTCCAGAAGACGCCTTACACGATTATCAACAGATTCGCATGGGCATTCGCCATATTGTCGCTTGGCCTGCTGCTGATATCGAGTTTCATGGGAGTGGAATACAACGGTGCCCAGCGTGCCATCAGACTGGCCGGAATAACGATCCAGCCCGCCGAGATAGTCAAACTCTCGGTGGTGTGTCTTCTCGCGTCGATACTCGGCAAGAACCAGACACCGGGCGGAGTGACCAATACCGGAGTCGTGACCGCCGCAGTCGTGGTGGTGATATTCAGCGCATGTCTATGGCGTAACGGACTGACCAACACGATACTTCTCATGGCCGTCAGCATCTGCATGATGCTTATCGGCGGCATACAATGGAAGAAATTCGGCATCGTGATGCTCGTCTACATGGTGGCCGGCGGCGCACTCTACGGCATCAAATACGTCACCCCGAGCAGCACCGAATTCGACGAAGTCAAGAGCCGTCAGGAGCTGCTTGCCAAGAGCGGAGGAGGTGTCGTGACAGAAGGACGGACGAAATCAGGCAACGGACGCGCCGACACCCACAAAGGCCGCTTCAAACGATTCATAGAGGGGGTCAATCCCTCCGACCCGATAGACGACATAAACCGACAGGTGATATTCGCCAAATTCTCGCAGGCCAACGGAGGCATGTTCGGACAGGGTCCGGGCAACTCACGCGAAAGTGCCCGACTGCCACTCGCCTTTTCCGACTACATCTACTCGATCATAGTCGAAGACACCGGCTTCATAGGCGGTGCCGCCGTGCTGCTGCTCTTCCTGCTGCTGCTCGCACGGGCGGGGCGCATAGCCTACAAATGCTCGCGAGCCTTCCCTGCCTTCCTGATCATGGGATGCGCCGTGATGATAGTCTTTCAGGCACTTGTGCACATGGCAATAGTGACGGGCGTGTTCCCAGTGTCGGGACAGCCGTTGCCATTCATATCGAAAGGAGGCACATCGGTGGTAGTCATGTCATCCGCGCTCGGCATCATGATGTCGGTGGCCCGGTTTGCAGCCCATTCAGGCGACAACAAGAAGATCAAGGCCGAAAAAGAGGCACTGCCCGCCGACATGCAGGCCGCCAACTTCAGTTCGCAGAAACCGGTGCGCTGAGACACCGTCAGACCGGGTATACGGAAATGGGTATACAGAAGAAAGGAACAAATCTCTATTTAACATAATATAGAGATATAAAAACGAACGACAGATGAAAAATAAATACAGGATACTGATAAGCGGCGGCGGCACCGGCGGCCATATCTTTCCAGCCCTCTCGATAGCCAACGTGCTCCGCGACCGTCTCGACGCCGACATTCTCTTTGTGGGAGCCGAGAACCGGATGGAGATGGAGAAAGTGCCTGCGGCCGGTTATCCGATCAAAGGTCTCCCTGTGGCCGGATTCGACCGCAAACGACTGTGGCGCAACTTCGCCGTGCTCGTGCGGCTGCTCAGGAGCATGACCGGCGCGCGTCGCATAGTCAGAGAATTCCGTCCCGATATAGCCATCGGCGTCGGAGGCTACTGCTCCGGGCCGACACTGAAAGCCGCCCAGCGTCTCGGCGTTCCCACACTGCTGCAGGAACAGAACTCATATGCCGGCGTGACCAACAAGCTGCTGGCCAAAAAGGCCCGGCGCATCTGCGTGGCCTACGACGGAATGGAACGCTTCTTCCCCGCCGACAAGATCATAAAGACCGGCAACCCCGTGCGCAAAGACCTTTCAGCGCGTGCCCGCGACCGACGCCAGGCCCGCGACAGCTTCGGACTCAACCCCGACCGTCCTACCCTGCTCGTCACCGGCGGCTCGCTCGGAGCGCTGACCCTCAACGAAAGCATGGAGGCGGCATTGCACCGCTTCGCCGACACCGGCATACAGGTGATATGGCAGACCGGGAAGAACTTCGGTGACCGCGGACTCAAGGCCGCCAAAGGACTCAAAGGAATCGTCGTGACTAAATTCATCACCGACATGGCATCGGCCTACGCCGCCGCCGACCTCGTGGTGTCGCGCGCCGGGGCCGGCTCGATCAGCGAGCTTGAGCTGCTCGGCAAACCCTGCGTGCTCGTACCTTCGCCCAACGTGGCCGAAGACCATCAGACCCGCAACGCCGAAGCACTCTCGACACGTGGTGCGGCGGAGCTTGTCAGAGACGCCGATGCCCGCGATACCCTCGCCGACACGGCGATCGGACTTCTCCGCGATCCGGAGAAACTCAAAGCCATGTCTGAAGCCATATCGGCCATGGCTCTCCGTGAAAGCGACGAGAAAATCGCCGACGAAATCGAGGCGATACTCATAGAAAACAGCGGCACATGCCGACCAAAATAGACACAAGATGAAGAACATATATTTTGTAGGTGCCGGAGGAATCGGCATGGCCAACCTTGTGAGATATTATCTGCGCCACGGCGTGGCGACAGCAGGCTACGACCGCTCCCCTTCCGCGCTGACCGCGCAGCTTGAGCAAGAGGGAGCGCGACTGACATTCGAAGATGACGAGACCTCCATTCCCGAAGCATTCCGCAATCCGGCCGACACACTTGTGGTCTACACCCCGGCCGTGCCCGAGAGCAACCGGGTACTCTCCTACTTCCGCAGCAACGGCTTCGACGTGATCAAACGCGCCGCCCTGCTCGGGCGCATCACCCGCGACACCGACGCCATCTGCGTGGCCGGAAGCCACGGCAAGACCACCACATCGTCGATGACCGCCAACATACTCAGGGAATCGGCATGCGGCTGCACCGCGTTTCTCGGCGGAGTGCTCCGCAACATAGACAGCAACCTCGTGCTGAACGAAAAATCGAGAATAAGCGTTGTAGAGGCTGACGAGTACGACCGTTCGTTCCATCATCTCTCGCCGCACATAGCAATAGTGACCTCGACAGACCCGGACCATCTCGACATCTACGGCGACGAAGATCACTACCTTGAGGCATTCGGCATCTTCACATCACTGATCAGGGAAGGTGGCACACTTCTGATCCACACCGGGCTCAAGATGCGACCTGACACTAAACCGGGCGTGCGGATCATGACCTACAGCGGGGGAAGCGAAGGAGACTGGCATGCCGAAGATATAAAGATCGGCGGAGGGCGCATCATCTTCACACTGTGCGGTCCCGACGGACTTAGAATAGAAGACATGAGTCCAGGCGTTCCGGTCGAGATCAACATCGACAACGCTGTGGCTGCGGCCGCAGCCTCCCTGACAGCAGGCGCCACACCCGAAGAGGTGAGACGAGGGCTTGCCGGCTTCAAAGGAGCCAAACGGCGGTTCGAGGTCTGGCTCGACGGGACAGAGCGCAAGAACGGTCCGGTGCTGATCGATGACTACGCCCACTCCCCCAACGAAATACGAGCGTCGATCGCCTCGGTCCGCAAACTCTATCCCGGCAAGCGTCTGAGCGTGGTGTTCCAGCCGCACCTCTACACCCGCACCCGCGACTTTGCCTGCGAGTTCGCCGACGCCCTCTCCGCCGCCGACCAGGTGATAATGCCCGAGATCTATCCTGCCCGCGAACTGCCGATAGAGGGAGTGAGCACGCACACGATACTCGACAACGTGAAAAGCAGCGAAAAAATCTACTGCGAGCGAAAAGATTTGCTAAATCTTATAAAAAATAGTAATTTTGAAATTCTTATGACACTGGGAGCAGCCGATATCGACAGAATGCTTCCGGACATACGCACCGCATTGGAAGAGAATCACAACAGAGACTGACCGACGGCAAGCAGACGCACAAGAAGAAATAACAGCAGACGTGACGGAGAAGGGACGTAAAATAATGAAATGGGGCATACTGTCGGCATTGCTTTGCTATGCCGCGGGCATGACCGTATGGGCTCACCGCGAGGCGTCGAGGCATGTATGCACCGGCATAGAGATCCATGTGGAAGGCTCGGCGGCGATGGACTCCGTCATACGTCACGGCGTCACCGAAGAACTCCGCGACTACCCGAAGCGCATAACCGGCACACCGCTCCACCAGCTCAGCACAGTCGACGTGGAGCGCTATCTGTCGCGCTACAGCAACTTCGAGAGCGTCAATTGCATGATCTCCTCGCGCGGCAAGCTCATTGTCAGGATCGTTCCGCTTGTGCCCGTGATGCGCGTGTTTTTCGCCGACTACTCATACTATATCAACAAAGAGGGGAAACACATCGAGTCGAACGCCGAGTTCTTCAGCGACGTGCCTGTGGTGAGCGGCAGTTTCAACCGCAGTTTCCGTCCTTCGGCGGTGTTACCGTTGGTCAACTACATCCGCAAGGACCCGATGCTCGGGGAACTTGTCAGCATGGTCGTAGCTGAGAACGAACACAACCTGATACTCGTGCCCCGCATCAGAGGGCATGTGATCAACTTCGGCGACACGACTCGCCTCGACGATAAAAAGCGTGCACTCGCTATGTTTTACCGTCAGGTGATGCCCTACAAGGGCTGGGAGGAATACGACACGATATCGGTTAAATTCCGGGGACAGGTCGTGGCGACACGCCGCGACAAGACCCGGCTCAACCACGCCGAGGAATACGAGGAGGAAATCGACCTTGAGGAAGCCACGCTTCCCGACACGGGCGACGGAGATGCCACCCCCCACGGCGAGACAGAAACCAAACCGCAAGACGCACCGGAAGGTGTCAAACAGCAAGGCTGAATATGAACGACGACAGATATGTTGCTGCGATAGAGATAAGCAGCTCTAAGATAGTGGCGGCCATCGGCATGATGCACGACGACGGCCGGCTCGACATAATAGCGACCGAACAGGAGAAAGGGGTCGAGAGCGTGCGCTACGGCATACTCCAGAACCTTGAGGAGACCGCAATGAGGATAAACCGCGTGATCGACAGGCTACAGCGGAAGCCGTCGGTTTCTCCGCGCGTCATCACCGGCCTATATGTGGGACTATCCGGACGATCGCTGCGCTCGATCACCACCGAAGTCTCGATGAGTCTTCCCGACGACACGGAGATCAACGACGATATATTGCGCCGACTGCGCGACCAGGCACTCTCCACGGCCATCGACTCCTCGCTTGAAGTGGTAGACGCCATACCCCGCGTCTACATGGTCGGGAAATCGGAGACACGGTCGCCCAAGGGAGCGATAGGCAACAGGATCCACGCCACCTTCGACCTGATAGTGTGTCGTCCGGAACTGCGCCGCAACCTGCAGCGGACTATAAGCGACAAACTCGACATCCGCATCAACGGCTTCGTAGTGACCGCACTGTCGACCGCCCAGGTGCTTCTGACCTCAGAAGAAAAGCGGCTCGGCTGCATGCTCGTCGACATGGGTGCCGAGACCACAACAGTATCGATCTACAAAGAGGGAGGACTGCGGTATTTCGCAACCTTGCCGATGGGAGGGCGCAACATCACCCGCGACGTCACCAGCCTGAGCGTGCTTGAGGAGCGAGCCGAAGACATCAAGATCACTATGGGCAACGCCATGGCCCGCGACACGGCCTCGAACCTCAACATGAACGGCATCCGCATGTCGGATGTCGGCAACCTGATAGTGGCGCGGTCGGAAGAGATCGTGGCCAACGTGGTCGAGCAGCTCAAATACGCCGGCATGAAAGACAGCGACCTGCCTGCAGGCCTGATCTGCATAGGCGGCGGGACAAAGCTCAACGGGATGCTTGACCTTCTGGCACGCCAGACGGCACTACCCGTGCGCCGGGGCCAACTGCCCACATACATTCACCTTGAAGATCCGAAAGCACCACTGTCGGAAATTCTTCAGGTCTCGAGCGTTCTATATTCAGGAGGCAGCGAATCGGAGGAAGAGTGCCTTCAGGTGCCGGGAACGAGAGAACTGCCCGTGACAGGCGAGGGGAATCTTCCGGAAGAAGACACTCCCGACAACCGCACTGAGGCGCGGCGAAAAAAGAAGAGCAACCGCTGGGGCGGATTCACGCGACGGATCTCCGAACTGTTCTCCGGCCCTGGAGAAGATGATTCCGACATACTGGAGTAGAAACACAGAAAACAGGCAAGAAAATGAATCACGACATAGAACGCGACATAACCGACGCATCCGGTTTCGGTACAGAAGGACAGGAGGCGGCGATCATAAAGGTGATAGGTGTGGGCGGAGGCGGCAGCAACGCGGTCAACTACATGTACAAGCAGGACATACCGCTGATCCGCTTCGTGGTCTGCAACACCGACAAACAGGCGCTCAAGGACTCTCCGGTGCCCACACAGCTTCTGATCGGCAAGAACGTCACCCAGGGACTCGGCGCAGGCAACAAGCCCGAGGTAGGCCGCGAATGCGCCGAGGCAAGCGTCGAGGAGATACGCGCACTCTTCGATGACGAGACCGAAATGGTATTCATAACCGCCGGCATGGGAGGCGGCACCGGCACCGGTGCCGCCCCGGTAGTGGCACGCGAGGCCAAGGCCGCCGGCATGCTGACCATCGGCATCGTGACCGTGCCCTTCATGTTCGAGGGTAAGAAAAAGATCATCAAGGCCCTCGCCGGAGCGGAAGAGATGAAAAAATATGTCGACGCCCTGCTGATCATCAACAACGAGAACCTGATCGAGCTATACAAGGACTTCAACTTCTTCAACGCCTTCAGCAAGGCCGACGACACTCTTGCCAACGCCGCACGAAGCATCTCGGAGATCATATCGGAGCCAATGTATGTCAACGTTGACTTCCAGGATGTCAAGACCACTCTCAAAGACAGCGGGTCGGCCATCATAGCCACGGCGATCGGAGAAGGGGAGCACCGCATCACCGACGCCATAACCAAGGCCCTGCACTCCCCGCTGCTGAAGATGCACGACATCAACACCTCCAAACGCCTGCTTTTCAAATTCGTCTGTGCGAAAGACTCCGAGAATCCGATCAAGACATCGGAGATCGCCGAGATCACGAGCTTCACATCGAAACTGCCGTCGAGCATCGATGTGAAATGGGGTATAGGCGACGACCCGACGATGGGCGACAAGGTGAAGATCACCGTGCTCGCCTCGGGATTCGATGTCACCATCAACGAGGAGGAGACCATCATCATCAGCGACACATCGGAAAACGCCAAAGAGCCCACCAAGCAGGAACGCGAGGAGCAGAAGAAGATCGAGGAAGTCTATGGTGCCGACAAGCTCAAGGAGCAGGAACGCGAGACCGCCCGCCTTAAATATGCCGTGCTTAAACCCTCGCAGTTCGACGACCACGAGGTGATAGCGCTTCTCGAACGCAACCCGACACACAACCGCCCGCAGAACATACGCGAGATGCTGCGCAACATGCCGGAGACACCCGGCTTCGCTGTCGGACAGCAAAGCCGTCGTCAGCCGGAAGAGGAGCGCAAGCCGTCGGGCAGCCAAATCACATTCGGATAAAAGGGGAGAAGAGATGTGCCGGCATTATGGCAGAACCCGTATAAGAACAGAAATAACACAAAAATACAAGAATATCATTTCCGCAGATGGAAAATACATTTTCAATGGTGGCCAAGACCTTTCAAGGGCTTGAGGACGTGCTCCGCGACGAACTGATCTCGCTCGGAGCAGAGAATGTCGAATTAGGTCGCCGCATGGTAAGCTTCGAGGGAGACCTCGAAATGATGTACAAGGCGAACCTATGTTGCCGGACGGCCCTCAGGATTCTGAAACCGATTGAAAAATTCACGGCCTACAATCCCGATGATCTTTACGACGCAGTCAGAGAGATCGAATGGGAGAAATACATGACACCCGAGACCACGTTCTCGATAGACTCGACCGTCAACAGCGAGGACTTCCCTCACTCGAAGTTCGTGACCTACAGGGTCAAGGACGGCATCGTCGACCACTTCCGCGACATGGCAGGCGAAAGGCCGTCGATCCGGGTGACCGATCCCGACATCATCTTCAACGTGCATATCATAGACAACCGCGTTACAATCTCGATCGACTCCAGCGGCGAGCCGCTGTCGAAACGGGGATACCGCGACGAACAGACCGAGGCGCCGATCAATGAGGTTCTTGCCGCCGGCATCATCATGAAGACCGGCTGGAAGGGCGACAGCAACTTCGCCGACCCGATGTGCGGCTCCGGCACATTCCTGATCGAGGCCGCGCTGATAGCCGCCAACATCAACCCTGGCATATACCGCAAAGGGTTCGCGTTCGAGAAATGGCCGGATTTCGACAAGGAACTGTTCGAGTCGCTCTACAACGACGACAGTGCCGAGCGCGAGTTTCACTTCAAGATCTACGGCGGCGACATCGACCCCGAGGCATGCCAGATCGCCCGCAAGAACATCAAGTCGGCGCAGGTAGACGACATGATCGAGCTCAACTGCCGCCCGATGAGCGACTGGACCGACAATCCCGAGCCCGGAGTGATGGTGATGAACCCGCCCTACGGACGCCGCCTCAAACCCGAAGACATGGAGGAGCTCTACAGAGGGATCGGCACAAACCTGAAGCGTAACTTCCCAGGCTGGCACGCATGGATAATCGGACTGAACGACGAAGACTTCGACAACATCGGACTCAAGCCGTCGGTCAAGATACCGATGCTGAACGGCAGCCTCGAATGCACACTTCGCGAATACGTGCTGTTTGACGGCCGCTACAATGATTTCCGCTCGGAGGGAGGACGCGTCAAAGGCTTCGATGACGACAACGACAAGGCACGCGGCCCGCGCAAGATGAAACGCTTGTCGGACGATGAATGGAAGCGCGAGACCCGCAAATTCGGTCAGCATGACCGCAAGCCGAAGCCCTATCACCGCGATGAGCGCAAGTCGCGCGACGAGCGCAAGCCGTACTCGCGCGACGAGCGCAAGCCGTACTCACGCGACGAGCGCAAACCGTACGACCGCGACGAACGTAAACCGTTCAGCCGTGAAAACCGTCGTGATGACCGCAGAAACTCATACGACAAGAGTGACCGCAAACCGTTCAGCCGCGATGACCGTAAACCCTACGGCACCGAAGGACGCAAGCCCTTTGACCGAGACCGCAGGAATTCAGGCGACCGCGACAACCGCCGGCCCTACGGACGCGACGACCGCCGTCAGGCCAAGACCGTAATTCCCAAAGGCCCGAGCATCGATCCAGAACGCGAGGAAGTGATCAATAAAGTCCACTTCCGCAAACGCAGACAGGAAGACAAAAACCAATAAGCACCTGAACCGTCAATAAGTCACGGTTACTTGCAGCTAATAAACTATATCGCTTATGATCCACCGGCATGTAATGGGAAGAGAGGGGATGTTGCTGGCGACACTTGTGGCACTGGCAATGTTTGCCGTGGCGTTCTTTGTCGACACGCCCAATACTCTGGCCGGCAACATGGGAATATGTCTGCCGTCGCCCAACATGTGGGGACTGTCGCCACTGTGGGGATGGATCACCAACCTGATATTCATGACCGTGCTGACGGTGACACTCTTTCTTGTCAACAAAGAGTTCAGTTTCGTGCAAGGCTCAGACACGGTTCTGACAGGCATGTTCATAATCATGGCCTCGTCAAACACATGGATATCAGGAACGCTGTCATCGACCCTTCTGCTCGCGCTTGCCAACCTGATCTGCCTGCTTGTGCTGTTCGGCTGCTACCGCAAGCGAAACTCGGCACAGGAACTGTTTGTCATAGCCACAATCCTGTCGCTCGGCTCGATGATCCAGTACGCGTTCATCTTCATGATGCCCGCTTACCTGATCGGGGCGATGCTTCTGAAATGCTTCAATTTCAAAGGCTTTATAGCGTTTCTGATGGGCATTGTCGCGCCATATTGGGTAGGAGTCGGACTCGGCATCATCCCCCTCGGCTGGTTCACTATGCCGACGTTCACCAACCTTTTCGACGGCTACGCCACAAAAAGCGGACTATTCATCGGGCTTGTCAACGTAGCACTGACCGTGCTGACCGGTTTCCTGCTTTCGCTCAACAACACAGTCAGACTCTACGCCGGCAACACACAGCGGCGGCTATGCAACACGGCGATCAACGTGCTCGGCCTCGTGTGCGCCGCCTGTATGGTGATAGACTTCAACAACATGGTGGTCTACATGGCCACGGTCTACATGATCACCGCCATACAGCTTGCGAACCTGTTCGCGCTCTGGAACATCCAGCACGGCTCGCGATGGCTTTCCGGCCTCTCGCTGGTTTACGTGCTCGGATTCCTGCTGATGGTATTCTATTAGACCACCTGACAGAACATACAACCTGACATGAGGATAATCGCAGATGACAACATACCGTTTCTCCGCGGGCGTCTTGAGGCCGTGGCGGAAGTGGAATATACCGACCAATGGGGATTCACTCCTGAACTTGTAAGAGAAGCCGACGCGATAGTCATACGCACCCGCACCCGATGCGACCGCGCCCTTCTTGAAGATTCTAAAGTGCGCCTGATCGCGACAGCCACAATAGGCATGGACCAGATCGATCTCGAATGGTGTGCCCGGCAAGGCATAACGGTACGCAACGCCCCCGGGTGCAACGCCCCCGGCGTGGCGCAATACGTGTGGTCCGCATTGCTGCGTATGGGGTTCGACCCGTCGGCTCACACAGTCGGCATAGTGGGATGCGGCAACGTAGGCAGCATAGTCCGCGACTGGGGACTCGCCCTCGGCGCCCGGGTACTTGTCAGCGATCCGCCCAAAGAGGAAGCCGGCATAGCGGGAGACTACACACCGCTCGACACCCTTCTGAAAGAGAGCGATGCCGTGACACTCCACACGCCACTGACACGCACCGGCAGACACAAGACACACCACCTGATCGGAGAGCGCGAGCTGTCGCACATCCGCGACGGCAGAATACTTGTCAACGCCGCCCGCGGCGCTGTCGTGGACTTCAACGCACTGCGCCGTCACGTGACGACAGGAAGGATACGCGCCGCAATCGACACCTGGGAGGGGGAGCCAGAAGTTGACAGATGCATTCTCGACGCCGTGGAATACGGCACATTCCACATAGCCGGATACTCCCGACAGGGGAAGGAACGTGCCACACGCATGGCGATCGAGGCGATAGAAGAGACATTCGGAGTCAGCATCGACAAGAGCGGTCTGACCCCTGCATATGAAGGGACTCCATGCCTGACAGCAGAAAAGATCACTGCGTCTTACGATCCTGCTACCGACACCGCCATGCTCAGGGACGCACCCGAAGATTTCGACACGCTCAGACGCGACTACAAATACCGCGAAGAAGCATGAAAAAATATTATGTCGTTTGGATAGGGCGAGAGCCCGGAGTCTACGATGATCTTCAGGACGCGATGGAACAGGTAGACGACTATCCCGGCGCTTCATTCAAGAGTTACACGAGCGCGGCTGCAGCCGCCGAGGCATTCCGCCGCGGCACGGCCCGCAGCGACAGCCACGAGTTGGGCGGGCTTCTGATGGACGCCGGGAACCAGCGTCAGGCAGCAGCCGACACGCTCGCCTCACAGCGGCGCAACATGCCCCGGGCCGGGAAGAGCGATTACATGTCCAACCCCGAGATCGACCTCGACGGATGGGCCGTAGACGCCGCATGCGCCGGCAATCCCGGCAAGATGGAATATCGTGGCGTCGAACTGATGACAGGCCGTGAGCTCTTTCACGTCGGGCCATTCGAACAGTCAACAAACAATATCGGGGAATTTCTTGCCATAGTCCACGCCCTGTCGCTGATGTTCCAGCGCGGCGAACGACACACCATTTACAGCGACTCGGTGACCGGCATGGCATGGGTCCGCAACCGCAAAGTGAAGACACAGCTAACGCGCAACTCAAAGACAGAAAAAAGCTTCCAGCTCATGGAACGCGCGCTGTCATGGCTCAACACACACACCGTCGATGTCAAGATACACAAATGGGACACCGACCGCTGGGGGGAGATTCCCGCCGACTTCGGCCGGAAATAGAAGCGATGGATCCAGACATGACGACAGCCGTCAAATCGGCACTCACGCGCGCCGGAGCCTGCGCAGTCGGCATAGCCGAAGCCAAACCCGTGGATGACGAAGCCATGGCCACATTCGACCGGTGGCTAGCCGAAGGGCATGAAGCCGGCATGGCCTACATGCACAATCATCGCGAAATACGCCGCGATCCCCGCCTGCTGTTAGAGGGAGCGGCAACGGTCATAAGCATGGCGTTCGGATACCGCACCGGGCGCGTACGCGATCCGGAAATGCCGCATATATCGGCCTACGCGCTACTGCCTGACTACCATGACGCGATAAGAAAACTGATACGTGAATCAGGGATAGGGGAGATGCTCGGAGAAGAACACCGCAACTGGCGCGTCTGCATTGACTCCGCTCCTGTCATGGAGAGATACTGGGCCGTCAGATCGGGTATAGGCATAAGAGGCGACAACGGTTCGATCATCATCCCCGGGCATGGATGCGAGGTATTTCTGGCCGAGATCGTGACGACAAAAAGACTGCGGACCGACACCCCGCTGCCGACAGACTGCGGACACTGCGGCGCGTGCCGCGCCGCTTGTCCGACCGGAGCTCTCGACGCAGAGGGCACATCCGACTGCCGCATATGTATAAGCTACCTCACCATCGAGCACCGCGGCGGATGGGAGACACCGGCACAGATAGCGGCAATGTCGACCGACGCAGGAAAAAAGACACTCTTCGGCTGCGACAGATGCGTCACCGCATGTCCGCACAACAGACCGGACATCCACGCCAAGGGAATGCCCAGACCGTCTGACGCCATACTGACCCTGACCGCCGGCGACATACTCACGCTCCCACCCGACAGGCTTTCCGCAAAACTGAAAGGAAGCTGCCTGAAGAGAGCCAGAACCGACGGACTGAGAAGAAACGCCTTAAACCTGGGGAGTCTCTGACCCCCATGGTTCGTTGCTGTTGAGATCGCGCACATCCTCATAACCCTCGACCTCACGAGAGAGCACCCTCTCGATCTCGCTGACCGAATTCTCGTCAAACTCACGGTAACCCCTGTATACCTCCTCGTTGGAGCCATCGACAGGAATGACCGTCATCCGGTCGTAAAAGCTGAGAGCCGACAGAGCGGGAAACTTCTTTTCAAGATACTCCCTGACTTCGGCCCTGATATCCTCCACCTGACCGCCGCGACCGTCAAGAGCGAGCCGGTATTTCGTGGAATTCCCAAAACTGATAATGCAAACAGTGTCCATAGTACAAAAGATTAAAAACAACATCAGGCAATGATTCCATACCTGCATAATAGACAACGCCCCAAAAGGGGATTGGTTTCATATCGGCGGGCAGTCGAAACTTCGGCAGTTTTTATTAAATTTGCAATATGAACGAAATCAAGCAAGCAGACAACAGGATGGGGAAAGAGGAGAAACTACGCCTCAAGACACTCGTTGACGGACTTTTCCGTGAAGGAGAGACACTCTATGACTTCCCGCTCAGGATTAACTTCCGCGCGCTGGGACAGGAAGGTCTTTCGGGCTCATTCCGCTGCGGCACACCCGAAGGTGTCGGTCCGCTCCAGATGCTTGTGACCGTGCCCAAGCGGAAACGTCGCCGGGCAGTCGACCGCGTGCTTCTGCGCCGCCGCATCCGCGAGGCATACCGGCTCAACCGCCACAGGCTCAGAGAAACCGTCGCAGAGAGCGGAGCGATAGCCACACTCGGCATGGCATTCATCTACATGCACGGAGAGAATTCCGACTACGCTCTGATCGAGAAAAAGATGCGCCGGCTGCTCGACCGTCTGACAACGATGATCGAGGAAGGACGTCTAACTGTCCACAATAACACACAAGATAAAAAAGATGAGCCGGACCAATGACATTGCTCGCCGTCTGCTCATAGCGCCGATAAGGTTCTATCAGCTCTCGATATCGCCGATGCTTCCCGCCGCATGCCGCTACACACCAACATGCAGCCAATACGCCATCGAGGCGATAAGAATTCACGGCGCACTGCGTGGAGGAGGACTGGCACTCCGGAGAATCTGCAGATGCCATCCGTGGGGCGGATCTGGCTACGATCCGGTGCCTCCACGCAATAAATAGAGATCATGCGCGAACAAACATGGGTTAAACATGGTTAAAAATTCATAAGCACTCCCTCCGCATGGAAATTCTTGACATACATACGCATCATGAAGCCCCGCAGCCGCAAGGTGTAGTGGCACTCTGCCTAAGGGAGGGAGAGTCAACACCGATGATATCATCTGCACAGAGATACAGCGTCGGCATACACCCGTGGGACACTACCGAGGCTCCGTCAGACGAGCTTTGGTCGCGGGTCGAGGCCGCGGCAGCGCGTCAGGAGACAGTCGCGATAGGAGAGAGCGGAGTTGACCTCACTCCGCGCGGAGGGCCGATGTTCCGGCAGATCCAGATATTCAGCCGGCACATAGACCTGTCGGAAAAGCTCGGCAAACCTCTTGTGATCCACGATGTAAAAGGTCATGACGTCATCATCGGATGTCGCCGCGACCTCCGGCCGGCACAGAACTGGGCGATTCACGGATTCAGGAGAAAGGCCGAAGTGGCACGGATGTTTGTCAGAGCCGGATGCTGGCTGTCGTTCGGTGCGGAATTCAACCGCGACGCCCTTCTCGCCATCCCGGCGGACCGGATACTTGCAGAGACCGACGAGTCCACGTTCACGATCGACGAGGTCATTACACGTCTGTCGGCGGCCTACGGCAGCGACCTGAGGGAGACAATCGCCGAAAACACACGAAAATTTCTTGGTAATTAACATAAACAGAAGAAGAGGATGAAAAAGATGAGATACCTTATGGCAGTCGCGCTGACACTTGCGGCAGGAACATGGAGCGCGTACGCCCAGACAGAAGGCACACTTCAGGAGGGAAGCACAACAGAACGCCCTACACAAGATGAACTACGCCGTCAGGCGGCAGGCGCCGTCGGAGCCGACGGACACGCCAACTGGTATGTCAACATGGACTACGCCGGTTTCGAGTTCGAGGTTCCCGCCGGGATGCAGACACAGAAAGGGTCGAGCCTGCTGTCGAAGAGCGACGACGGCACTTTCGGGCTCTCGATGAGCAATGTCGAGAAACCGGGCTCGAACCAGAAAATCGCCTACGAGGTCTGCCGCCGGCTGGCCACATCGATGCACCTTCCCAGTCCGAAAGTCGAGAAAGTGCATTACGGCAAATGCGGAGGCGCCAAAGCAACCGGGATGCTTGAGGGCCATCAGGTGACAGTGCTTGTGCTGCCCTATGACAATCAGGAAGTCACCGCCGTGATCCTCTCGTCACCGGGTCGGCAGGAATGGGTGGACCACTTTCTGCAGACACTAAAGAGATAGCAGGGAAAGGAAGTTTCGGATTTTTTTATTAAATTTGCGTCATTATGCGAAAGTTAGGAATACTGGCGAGCGCAATGGTGACGCTTTTTTCATGCGTCGGCGCGTCAGCGCTCACACTTGAAAAAATAAAGTTCGGAGACTTCAGCAGCTGGGTCACCCGCGAGATCACCGAGTCAAAGGTGATCGGCGGCAAGACCAAGACAGTCTATGCCATCGGCCCGACACAGACAATCAAAGGGAACGTGGCCTACACGCCCAAGGGAGGATCCCCCTGGGCGTCGAGCAACGTCTACGCCAAAGTGTCGGGAGTAGTGAAAGCCTCGAACACCGTCGAGCCCGCCGTGGTCAACGGCAACAGGATGGCCAAGCTCTTCACCAAGATAGAGCAGGTCAAGGTGCTCGGGTTGCTCAACATGGATGTAATGGTGCCGGGCACGATCTTCTTAGGCAAAGTCAGAGAGCCGATATCGTCGACCAAAAGCCCCTACTCGAAGATGGAGATGGGAATGCCCTATACCAAGCGGCCCAAAGCCCTTGTCTATGACTACCGCGTCGACATGCCCAATGTCAACACGCGCGTCAAGGCCACCGGTTTCGGCAGCAAGAAGACCCTCCAGGGACGCGACAACGCCGAAGTCTATGTGCTCCTGCAGAAACGTTGGGAAGACGAGAAAGGCAACATCCACGCCCTGCGCGTCGGCACAGGCCGCGAGCGCTACGGACGTAGCGTGCCGCTGACCAAGGGCCACCAGCTTACCATCAACTACGGCGACATAACCGGCAAGCCGTTCTACAAACCCTATATGGGTCTGCTTAACGGATCCAAAGCCTATCACGCCTACAACTCGAAGGGGAAACTCGTGCCTGTCAAAGAGGAGGGCTGGGCACCCGCCGACGCCACACCGACACACGTGCTCGTCATGGCATCCTCGACCTGCGGAGAGGCTTTTATCGGCACCGAAGGGCTGACGATGTATATCGACAATATCGCATTCGGATTCTGATGATGACGCGGACATCCGACACAAGAGAAAACAGAAAGACCAGTTCCAGCATATGAGAATCGCCCTTATAGGATACGGAAAAATGGGGAAGATGATCGAGAAGATCGCCCTCGAACGCGGCAACGAAATCAGCTGCCGCATAGACAAAGAGAATCTTGAAGACTTCGGCAGCGAGGCGTTCCTCGGCTCTGACGTCGCCATAGAATTCACGACACCCGCCACAGCGGCGGCCAACATCGCGGTATGCTTCCGCGCAGGAATACCCGTGGTTTGCGGCACAACCGGTTGGGTCAGCGAGACCGGAGTCCGGGGCCGGACACAGCTCGAAGAGGCACGCGACCGCTGCGAGGCCGGAGAGGGAACACTCCTCTGGGCTTCCAACTTCTCTATCGGGGTCAACATCTTCATGGCCGTCAACCGCTATCTGGCCCGGATCATGGAGAGTTTCGCCGACTACACTCCGAGCATGACCGAGACACACCATATCCACAAGCTCGACCATCCGTCGGGAACGGCCATCAGCCTTGCGCAACAGATCGAGGAGAACAACAGCCGCGTCACCGGGTGGGCCGAACCCGAAGAGGGGAAGACCCCTCAGACCGGCACACTTGAGATCAGCCATGTGCGCGAGGGGGAAGTTCCGGGCATCCACACCATCGTATGGGACTCCCCGACCGACGACATCACCATCACCCATTCCGCCAAATCGCGTCAGGGCTTCGCTCTCGGTGCCGTCATGGCGGCCGAATGGCTTGCCGGCAAGAAAGGATTCCGCACACTGCCAGAGATGCTGGCCGAAATAACCAGACAAGACATATTCAAATGAGCGACAACAGCATAGACAACAGCAACGGCGCAACGCCGGCGTCCGCCCCCGGAGAGGGTATACGCATAATCAGAGAAGAGAAACCCGACAACAGCCTGCGCGGCCGTCTCCGCCGGGTAAAGAAGACACGCTGGATTCGGTTTGCCGTCGTGTCGGCGATATTCTTCACATGGGTCATCCTCATGGGCAACCCCTGGCTCGCGCTGCTCTGGCTGCTGCTTGCCGACATCTACATCACCGGCTACATCCCCTTCAACTGGTGGAAGAAAAAGAGCGGTGCCACGCGTGCCGTCATGGCCTGGGTCGATGCGATCGTCTACGCGCTGATACTTATCTACTTCATCTTCGCATTCATCGGCCAGCAATACGAGATCCCCTCGTCGAGCCTTGAAAAATCGCTTCTTGTAGGCGACCGCCTGTGGGTCGACAAGACAGTCTACGGCGCCCGGGTGCCTCAGACACCGCTCCACTTCCCTCTGGCCCAGCACACACTTCCGGTCATCAACACCAAGAGCTATATCGACCACCCTCAGCTTGAATACCACCGCATGCCCGGACGCCGCAGCGTGGAACGCGGCGACATCGTCGTGTTCAACTTCCCGCAGGGCGACACAGTAGCACTCGGAATGCCCAACCGCGACATCTACCAGATGATGTATGACATGCGCCAGCAGGGCATAAGCGATCCGCGCGCCTACATGTCGCAGAACCGCCAGATGTTCGGCGAGATCGTCTGGCGTCCGGTAGACCGCCGCGAAAACTATGTGAAACGCACCATCGGTCTTCCAGGCGAACGACTTCGCATATCTAACGACACCATCTACATCAACGGCCGTCCGATCGCCGAACCGGAAAACGTGCAATACAACTACATCATACCGGTAAACGGCGAGATCAGTACCGAAAAATGGCATGATCTCGGAGTCCGGGCCGAAGATCACGGCTACAAGCCGATGCGCAACGAATACGCAGGATTCTCATTCTACGACGTTCCGCTGACCGCAGCAATGAAGGCCGATATCGAGACATGGCCCGAGGTGATCGGCCCTCTGCAGCGCGAATCCGAAAGTGGACTGATCGATCTTGGAGGAGTCTTCCCGCTTGGCAACAGCTACGGATGGACCCGCCCCGACATGGGAGAGTTCTGGATACCGAAGCGCGGGACGACACTCCATCTGACCGCCGACAACCTGCCTGTATATGAGCGAGCCATCCGCGTGTACGAGGGGAACAACCTCGAAGTGCGCGACGGAAAAATATACATCAACGGCATGCAGACCGACCACTACACCTTCAAGATGGACTACTACTGGATGATGGGCGACAACCGCGACCGCAGCCTTGACTCCCGCTACTGGGGCTTCGTACCCGAAGACCATCTCGTAGGTTCTCCGGTGTTCATCATCGTCTCGCTTGACCAGGAGCGCGGCTGGACCGACGGCAAGATCCGCTGGGAGCGCATACTCCGCAATCCGAATCCCGACAAAAGCGCGGGGAAATGGTGATACCGTTCGCCCCGTCGACAGCGTGGGTACGCGAATATCTCAGGCTGACCGCCTCGGGCACAGATAACACAGAAGCCGCCCGTCTCGCATCGGCATCGACCGGAATATCGGGTAAACAGTACGCACGCTGCGCCATATCGACAGGAACACTGACCGTGCCCGTGGCTGGAGGAGCCGGAACGCTCAAACGTCGCGGCGCCGACCCAGTGCTGTCAGAGCACGGCAAATGGCGCAGAGAGCACTTAGGGGCATGGAGCGCAGCCTACGGACGCTGCGCCTACCACACCCACCTGATGCCTGAGATAGAAACGGTCTACACCGCATCGGAAGGCATGACCCTCGGAGAATTCAATTGGAAGATTCTGCAGACCGCACTTGAATGGATCGACACCGCGGCTCTCCGGGAAGGAGATCACGCGCTGCTTGAACGCATACGCGACGAGAGAAGCGGGCATGTCTCGCCGCAACTCTCAATTTTTGACGCCCTTTTCCGTTTAGGAAGAGAGACTCTGTTCGTGCTTTAGGACACATCAGGACAGAACGGGACAGAATGGAAAGCAGAGCAACACAGAAAGGCCCCGAGGCCGCAGACACGAAAAGGGGAAACAGACTTCCGGCGGGATCCGGACCAAGAGCGCGTTCCTTAAAATTTCTCGTAACCGCCGTGACGGCGGTCCTCTGCATATGCGCGCCCTGTCAGGCAGCATACGCGCAAGACCCGACAGATGAAGAGGTGAGACTCAAAGTCAGAGCCTACGAGGGCTACACACGGTTTGTGGACGAATATGGCGACACCTGCCGGATGACCTACATAAGAAACATCACCGTCTACCCTCCGATGAAATTCAAGAACAAGAAAGAGGAGGAATTCTACTGGCGCACCGTGCGCGACGTAAAGAAGACACTGCCCTACGCCAAACTGGCATTCTCGACGCTCTGCGAGACCTACGAGTATATCCAGACCATCCCCGACAAGAAAATGCGCGAGAGACACCTCAAAACGCTTGAGAAAGACATATTCGAGCAGTACAAGCCGGTAGTCAAGAAGATGACCAGAAACCAGGGGAAAGTCATGCTCAAGCTGATCAACCGCGAGACAGACCAGACATCGTTCAATATAGTCAAGGCTTTCTTAGGAAGTTTCCGCGCCGGATTCTGGCAGACATTCGGAAGATTTTTCGGCATGAACATGAAATCGGGTTTCCATCCCGACAAAAACCGCGAGGACGCCATAATCGAGCGGATAGCCACCCTTGTGGAACAAGGGGCACTCTGAAGCCACACAGAGCACACACTCCGGCTAAACCACTGAATCACACTAAAAAAATGAATTAGGACACGCCATCACGGCGCATCCTAACTCTCCGGTATTATGTATATGTATTATGATGTTACTTATGTAACGCGGATGATCGGAAATTATTTTACAAAAATCTTTTTCCCGAGCACAAAATAAATACCCGGCTCGATGCCGTCGATTCTGTTGTCTCCGGCACATAGAGTCCCGGCGAACACCAAACGGCCCGAGACATCATGCACAGCCACATCAGAATCAACAGGAACGGAGACAAATATGAACCCGTCACCGCCGGCCACGAGTATATCACCGGCACCAGAGGCCATGACACCGCCTCGATCGAAATCGAGAGTCACCTTCAGAGCAAGATCACCATCAACGATCTCGCCGACACCGACAGTTCTGGAAACGAAGCCTTCTTTCTCGACACGCACTTCATAAGACACTCCGGAGAAGACCGGAAGCGGATTGTAGACGTACACACCGGGAGCGGACTCGACGGCCTGAGTGCCGACATCCTCGCCATTGACGACGAGCACAAGCCTTGCACCCTGCACGGGGGTTTCATCAGAATCCACAACAGAGATCTGAAGAATCCTGTCGACGGGAATATTCTCGTTCATCACCACAGCCCAGCCCTTGCCGACAGCTTCATCGACATCGGCAGTCGCCACACCTGGATTGCCCGAAAGGAAGATGATCTTCATCCAGCTTTCATAGTCGGGAATGATCGCAAGATCATTCACATCGGGGAGCTGCGAGCATATGCGCCCGATAGCCTCCGCCTCAAGACTGTTGGCACGCAGCGAGACACCCCACAGATTCTTGTTGGACGCAAGATTGACAGAGGTCAGCTTGTTGAAGTCAAGCATCAGCTGATAGAGATTGGGATGACGGCTGAGACTGACGGCCTCGAGCTGATTGCGCGTGCAGTCGATATATCCGAGAGCGTCGCTCGGCACAGAAAGCACTGAGAGCCTGTTGCAAGAAGCGAAAAGGGTATTAAGCGCTGATGCAGTACCCCATTTGAGACTCTCGATCTCATTGTGCGCGATATTGAGATGGGTCAGCGCGGGGTTGGCGGAAAGGTCGAGCGTACCGGCAAAAGCGTTTCTCGACACCACAAGTTCCTTAAGCGAAGGAAGAGCCGCGAGTTCAAGCTGCGAAAGGGCATTGTCGGCCAGATTCAGCAGCGCGAGCGACGGCATCGAGGCAGCCAGAGTCACCTTGGAAATACTGTTCTGACCTGCAAACATCTGGATAAGCGAGAGGTTGCCTGACATGTCGAGCGACGTCAGACTGTTCTCATTGAGAGCGACAGACGTGAGAGCCGGACAACCTTTCAGATCGATCTCCCCGATCCTGTTCTTGCCGGCGAGCAGCACACTGAGAGCCGGATTTGCGAGCGTGAGCGATACGATCTCATTGCTGTTGACATGGGCAGTCCAGAGCGATTTGAGCGGTGAAAGATCAAGAGAAGCCAGAGCATTGTAATCTACAGCCAGATTGACAAGAGCGGTATTGGCCGACAGGTCGAGAGTCTTTAGAGCGTTTTCCGACAGATAGAGATCCTGCAGGAGCGTCTGGGCTGAGAGATCTATCTCGGTCAGACCGTTGCCCAAGGCATGAAGCTCGAGAAGCCCTGGCGCGCCAGAGAGGTCGAGTTCCTCAAGACGGCAGTTATTGACGGCAAGGCGTTCGAGCTCGGGAAGCCGGAACAGATCGATGGATCGCAGCAGAGTCGACGAGCAGTCGAGTTCCCTGATAGCGCACTCCCCGGGGAATACGATCGACACGAGCGGATTCTCGCGACAGTTCAGATCTTCAAGCGCAGAATTCTTCGACAGGTCAAGCGAAGCGAAATTATTGCCCGAGCAGGAGAGTCTTCTGAGCGCGGGCATACCGCTGACATCCACATCCTCATAAGCAGCGTTGGCAATGCCGAGCTCAGTCGTGCCGGCGGCGTAGATGCGGATCACATTCCCCTCGGCGTAACCTGAGATGCTCTTGTAAGTGTACTGCGGGTTCTCATTGCGGAATTCCTCTTTTCTTCCGTCCCCCCAGTCAACATAATAGACAGGATCTGTCGTGTCGACAGCGAACGAGAAGCGGGTATACACCCTGTCGGCCGGAATGACGATGGCCGCAGAAGCATCGAGAAGGAAATCCTTGACATAAGAGCAATTCCAGCCCTTGACCTCAGGCACTTCCGAAGAAACTTCGGGAGCACCGGGATTTTCCTTATAGCTGAGCACACCCATCCATGAATAATCATTGTCATAGTCCGGCACCTGGGAACCGTTTATGTCGGGGAGCTGTCTGAACAGAGCCTCGAGTGCGGTCTTGTCAAGGCGGTTGGCATGGATATCAAGACCCTTGAGGTCAGTCGACGCCGCAAGGTCAGTCGACGCAATCCTGTTGTCAGAACAGTTCAGATACCGAATCGACTTCATGTTGGCCGGAAGAGAAGAAATATAGTTGGACGAGCAGTCGAGATATCTGATCGAATTTCCGGCAGGAAGAGGGAGCTCGCTGATGCAGTTGATGGAGCAATAGAGCGAGTCGAGTGCGTGGTTGGCCGAGACGTCGAGCGACTTGAGCGCGTTGCGTCCGGCATCGAGGAAACGGAGATTCGCCAGCTCCTTGATGTCGAGCGACTCAATCGAGTTGCGGCTTACGTCAAGATGCTCGATGAGAGGATTGGCCGAAAGGTCGAGCTGCGAGATAGAGTTCTGCGACAGCACAAGACGCCGTAGACGAGTATTGGCCGAGAGGTCGATCTTCGAGGTACCGGTGAGACGCATGTTGATCTCCTCGAGAGCGGGATTCGAGCGGAGATTCATTCCTCCGGTCTGCAGGCCAAGAATATCGAGGACTCTCAGATCGGGACACTTGGCGATATCGAGCGAAGAGGCACCGGTGTATCCGGCACGCAGAACCTGCAGTCCGGGCACATAAGAGAGATCGAGCGACGAGATATTGTTATGGTTGCAGATCAGCGTTGTCAGTGCGGAATAGCGGCTGAGGTCGAATTCGAGAAGCTGGTTGAAACTGATGTCCATATATTTCATGCCGGGAGCCTCGGGCCAGAAGAGCCATATCGGATACCTGAGGGCATTGACCGACACATCAAGATACTCGAGACCCGTGCATCCGGAGATTATAAGCTGCTCAAGACCGCAATGCGCGAGTTTGAGAGTGCGGATATTCGGTGAAGCGAGAGAAAATTCGAAAATGCTGTTTCCAGAAAGATCGAGCACCTCGACAAGCGGCGCGCCCTTGAGATCAATGCTTTCAAGACGGTTGTCGCGAAGCTGGAGAGACTTGAGCCCGGGAGCTTCGAGAGTCACTGAGAGAAGGTCATAAGAGTTGCAGAGGAAAGACTGCACATGGTCATCTTCGGAAAGAGTGTAGATCTTGATGACGTCGCCTGCGAGATCGTGATTGAGCGTGAGAGTGCCACCATACGGGTATTCCTTGACAGATCCACCCCAGTCGATCCTGACACCGTCGCGCGAGGTGAGGCTCAGTGCGAGTTTCTGTCCCGGCTCGCGAGCCGTGACAAGCGTAATCTCGGGAACGGCCGTCTCCACCGGCTCGGCATAATAGATGCCTGTGGTAGGGAGTCCGCTGTTCGAGCAGGAGAATGACGCCATATCTGAAGTGTGGCCTGTGCCCTGTAGAGAAAGATCTGCATAGGCATTGTTGACACAGAAATATACGCGCTGGGGAGTCTCGTTCTCAACCCGCACCACGACCATGAGGTTCTCACCGGTATAGCGGAAAGGCGTGTCGAGCTCGAATTTCATCATCTCGGTCCAGTTCATGACCGCTCCGACCTTCTTGTCAAGAACGATATCGGTATCGAGAACCTTTGTCATCGCGGAGACATCGGGCAATGACGATCCTATCTCAAGCAACGCGGTATTTGCCATCCACATGCGTACATTGTGATTGCCGGTCGATGTGGAATAGACGGCACCGGTATATGATATCTGCCTGATATCCACGCCGGCAGGAATACCCATCAGACCGGCAGTGTAGATGGAGGCTGTGGCCGAATGCGTGTCATAGAAAAGCGATGCGCCGCTGTCGTAGCTGCTCGATGTGCCGACAGTGACGCACTGAAGATCGACATATCCCGGAGGGGTCTCAATCTCAAGACTCATCTGCGGCACGTAATTATAACTGTAAGCGTTGAAGTTCTCCCAACCGTCATTACTCAGGAAGAGCGACGAACCATTGCTCAGAGTCTGCTGCGCGAACATTACCGATCCCGCTTCGGGAATGCTCGCCTTTATCACGAAATGCAGATTGCCGCCCTCGTACACGAAATCCTCCTGTGCAGGCACGTAAAGAATGGGAGCCATCACGCTCATGCTCTCGGAGACGGCAAGCGATGTCTGACCGTCGAAAAGAGAAGTGAAAGAACTGACGTCAGACATTTCAGCCGGAGCCGATGACGAGGCTGTCGGAGCGACATAGACCTTATAGTCTATGTCCTCGACAGCCTTGCCCGACACCCCCATATGGGCAATACCCTTTATTTTCGAACCGACAGGAACACCGGAAAGCATGTCGGCGGTGTATACCGATTCCGACCAGGTGTTGTGCCATGACATACACACGGGCATGAAGGAAGTCGTTCCGCCTGCGGAACCTACCGTCACAGTCTTGACGGCGGCAGAAGAGGCGGCAGGATAGGCAAAAAGCGCCACAGCCGTCAGCAAGGCCATGAACCATGGAACAGTGTAAAATCGTCCCGGTCCGGTCAGTTTCTTGATCATAGGATAAGGTTTTAAAGATTAAAAAAGGGAGACGCAGCATTGTCGTCAAAACTAAACAATCGCAAAAATATGTCTTAATCAGTTAATTTCAAGAGCAAAACAAAAAAAATAAAACCCGATTCATGAATCAATCGAGTTTTTTGCGAGTTTCTGGTAAGCAGAGGGGGTGATGCCCATTACTTTTTTGAAGGCAAGCACAAAATTAGAGGTGGAGCGGAAACCCACGCTCTCGCTTATGGCCTGTATGGTCATGTTTTCGTATTCGCAGTTTCCGGCAAGTCTGGTTCTTGCCACCTTTATCCGCAGGGAGTTTATGAACGTACGGAAATTCATTCCGGTCGAGTCATTTATGGCCTGCGACACATATTTGGAATTTGATCCGACGAGCCTTGCGAGAACGGTGATACTGAATTCCGGATCACAGTATACGGCAGGATCGGCAAGCGCGGCATGGACCGAACGCATCATATCACTATGTCTCGACGCAACGGGAGAAGGGGACATATCGCCACACTCAATCGCCGGGCAGCCTTGCGACGTGGCATTGATATCAGTCGGATCGGATGCACAGACAGCCTCCTGACGCGCGATCTCGCGGTTGAGGAAGAATATGCGTCTCTGCGACATTATGGCTCTTCTCCACAGCAGCCATATAAAAGCAGAAAGAGCGACAGCCACGGCAATTGCCGAGAGTATCATCTTCTGTCTTGACACGGTTAGTTCGAGTCGCATCATGCGGTCGTTGGTGCGGCTTAGATTCTCCTCGTTATATCTGGAATTGAGGGCCTGGAATCCGGCTGGATTATATATGGAGTCGACAATCGAGAAGTACGCGTCATACGCCCTAAGGGCATTTTCGCGGTCACCCTTGAGAGTGTAAGCCTTCCAGTATCCTTTGTTGACGTCGGCCATCATCTCGGGAGCCCGGAAAGTCTCGGCAAGCCTCTTGTAGTCGTCGAGCCAGACGATCATGGAGTCAAGGTCGCCCCGGGAACTATAGTATTCGTAAAGTTCCGACACAGGCGTGAGCGAAGAATGCAGTTTCAGACCGCCTGAACGCGCCGTGCGGAGACTCTTCATGAAGAGGTCGCGCGAACGGCTCCGGTCACCGAAATATTTCTGCACGTATGCATCGGCGACAGCGACGGCGTATTTCTGATATTCTTTGTCGGCGACAACCATAACACCCATTCTACGCGCTGACCGCGCGGCGAGCAGAGAGTCGCCCGAATGCGACGACATTACCGATATGTTGAGCAATGTCTGGAGACTGTCGCGCGCCGAAGCGGCGAATTCCATCGCACTGCCATAGTATCTTGCCGCACACGCGAAATCGCGGTAATTAGAATAAATGTTGGCTATATAGACCTCAAGCAGAAACATGTCGCGAGTCGCCACACGCGCCGCCTCCTCAGGCGAAAGCGTCGCAAGAATCGTCTCTGCGTCCTTGAGAATACGGAAAGCCTCGTGAAGTTGCCCCTAGTCGAAACAGTCGGCGGCATTCCCGACCATGGCGTGTATTCTGGGTTCGACCGTGGCCGGATCCGCCTCCTTGTCTTCGGGATTGCTTGCATATCCGTCGCCGCAGGCACATAAAATCAGCGCAAGCATCATTATTGAGCTTACTGCGGCAAGAAGTGTCGGGAGTCTACGGCACATGATACGGGCGTTGTCTGACATTAAGGCCCCATCATTAACATTTTTTGTGGGATGGGGTCTAAACCGGCTTATGGAGACCGGATTCACAAAGTTAGTAAAAACCGAGAAAACCGCAACAAAATAGAACAAAAAAAACGGATTAAACCTTGCGGCAAATAGTTTGTATAATTAGTGCAGACAGTCATGATGCATCCGGATCACTTTCTGATGATGCCGACTGCCTAAAACAGATATATTAACCCAAAATTATAAAAGAGATGAAATTTCTGAAAGTATTGAGCGTGGCGCTTCTCTGCGGCACAATGTTGCTGGGGACAGCATGTTCATCAATGACCAACACCGGCAAAGGCGCGTTGATCGGCGGCGGCGGCGGCGGAGCCGTAGGCGCCGGCGTAGGTGCTCTGATCGGCGGCGGCAAGGGAGCCGGAATCGGCGCAGGTGTCGGCGCGGCAGTCGGCGCAGGAGTCGGGGCCCTGATAGGCAACCACATGGACAAACAGAAAAAGCAGCTTGAAGAGGAGCTTGCGCAGAACGCGAAGGTAGAGGAGACCACCGACACCACGACCGGTCTGAAGTCTATCCGTGTGACATTCGAGGGTGGCATACTGTTCCCGACAGGCAAATACACCATCAACGAGCAGGCCAAGGCCCATCTGGCGCGTTTCGCTTCCAACCTGAAGCAGAACGCCAACACCAATGTGCAGATACTCGGATTCACCGACAACACAGGTTCGTTTGCCGTTAACGACAAGCTTTCGAACGAGCGTGCGACAGCTGTGCTCAGCTTCCTCGCCAACCAGGGCGTATCGGCTACCCGCATGACAGCCAAGGGCGTTCCCATGGCCGATTATGTGGCATCGAACGAAACTGCCGAGGGACGCGCGCAGAACCGCCGCGTCGAGATCTATATCACCGCCAACGATGAGATGATCCGCCAGGCCGAGGCCGGCACACTTAAGTGACACGAGACAGACAATCATAGAAAGGTCCCGCATCCGAGTGATGCGGGACCTTTGTTTTCATGTTTTTTGCCGATGGGCGATCAGATGAGCGAACCGCCCTTCTCGATGGCCTTCTCGTTGAGGGGTATGAGCTTGTGATGACGCTCGGGGAGCGACTTCTTCAGACCCTTGATAACGTTTTCCATCGGGAGTTTATATGACATGGCTTTCATTAGCGCACCCATCACGACCATGTTGTAGGCCTTGGAGTTTCCGATTTCGAGAGTGGCTTCCATCGCGTCGATGGGATAGATTTTGATGTCATCGCGCGAGGGGCGGTTGTGAATGCCGTTGGTATCGTAGATGAGAGTTCCGCCGGGTTTCACCTTGGGTGCGAACTTGTCGAGACTCTGCTGGTTGAGAGCCACTACGATATCATACTTGTCGAGCACGGGCGATGAGATTCTGGAGTCGGAAAGTATGACGGTGACATTAGCGGTTCCGCCTCGCTGTTCGGGACCGTAAGAGGGCATCCAGGTCACTTCCTTGTCATCCATGAGACCTGAGTAAGCGAGAATCTTACCCATTGAGAGCACGCCCTGGCCGCCGAAACCTGCTATGATAATTTCTTCTTTCATGATAGTTGATTCGGGTTTGGTTACTGATTTTTGAGATCACCGAGAGGATATTTGGGGAACATGTTCTCCTCCATCCACTTGTTTGACTGCTCGGGCGAGAGTTTCCATCCACTGTTGCAGGTGGCCACGACCTCAACCACAGATGTGCCTTTCTTTGCGATAGCGTTCTCGAAAGCCTTCTTGAGAGCGGCTTTGGTCTTGCGCACGGCAGCGGGAGTGTGCACGGCCTGACGTGTAACGTAGCATGTACCGTCGAGGATCGCCATGAGGTTAGTGATCTCAAGGGGATGACCGTTTAGGTCTACACGGCGTCCGTAGGGTGTTGTGGCGGTCTTCTGGCCGACGAGGGTTGTTGGAGCCATCTGCCCTCCTGTCATGCCGTAAATTGCGTTGTTGACGAATATCATGACGATATTCTCGCCACGGTTTGCGGCATGTATTGACTCGGCGGTACCGATGGCCGACATGTCGCCGTCGCCCTGATAGGTAAAGAGCACGTTCTCGGGCCAAAGGCGCGAGGCGGCTGTTGCGACAGCCGGCGCGCGGCCGTGTGCGGCCTCGATCCAGTCGACGTCGATATAGTTGTATGCGAATACGGCGCATCCTACGGGGGAGACACCGACAGTGCGGTCAGTGATGCCCATTTCGGCGATTACCTCGGCGACAAGTTTGTGAATCACGCCGTGGGAACAACCGGGACAGTAGTGCATGTGCACTTCCTCCAGCAGCTCAGGTTTGCAGTAAACCTTGTTTTCCTCTCTGATTATTTCTTCGATATTCATGACTTGGAGCGTGATTATTTGTTGATGATTTTCTCTTTGAGGGCGTTGACAACTTCTTCGGGGCTTGGGATGATTCCGCCGAGGCGTCCGAAGTGCTCTACGGGGAGAGCGTCATGGACAGCGAGGCGCACATCCTCGATCATCTGACCGGCATTGAGCTCGACCACGAGGATGCCTTTCTTTCCCTGTGCAGCCTTGCGCACAGCCTCTTCGGGGAAGGGCCATAGAGTGATGGGGCGTACGATTCCGATCTTTATTCCCTCTTCGGCGGCGAGTTCACGCGCCTTGTCGGATATACGGGCGATCGTTCCGAAAGCAACGATGAGGTAGTCAGCATCTTCGACACCGATCTCTTCCCAGCGGCACTCGTTCTTTTCGATCTCGCGGTAGCGGGCCTGAAGCTGGTGGTTGATCACCTCCATTTTGGAAGATTCGAGTTCGAGAGAAGTGATGACGTTGCGTTTTCTGCCATCCTTGCGACCGTCGGCAGCCCATGGACACTGGCGGCGGATCTCTTCTTCGGTGCGGCGCGGACGCTGCTCCGGGAGCACGACCTTCTCCATCATCTGGCCGACGATACCGTCGGCGAGGATCATACAGGGGTTTGTATATTTGAATGCGAGGTCAAAGCCGAGGCCGACGAAATCGACCATCTCCTGCACCGTAGAGGGGGCGAGGACTATGAGATGATAGTCGCCGTGGCCTCCGCCCTTGGTGGCCTGGAAATAGTCGGCCTGCGAGGGCTGGATTGTGCCGAGGCCGGGACCTCCGCGCATCACGTTGAGGATCAGAGCGGGGAGCGAAGCTGCCGCTATATATGAAATACCCTCCTGCTTGAGGCTTATGCCGGGGGAGGATGATGAAGTCATAACAGCCTTGCCTGTCGAAGCGCCTCCGTAGACCATGTTGATCGCGGCGACTTCCGACTCAGCCTGAAGCACTACCATGCCGGTGGTTTCCCAGGGCATGAGCTCCTCGAGAGTCTCGAGGACTTCAGACTGGGGAGTGATGGGATATCCGAAATAACCGTCGCAGCCGTAGCGGATTGCCGCATGGGCGATGGCCTCGTTTCCCTTCATGAGTCTTATCTCTTCTTTCATAAGGATTGTGTTTTCTTGATGTGATTAGACTGGTTAGAGATTAGTTACTTTTCGACCTTGCGGTAAACCTCGATACAGGCGTCGGGACAAACCCAGGCGCATGAGCTGCATCCGGTGCAGGATTCGGGATTGGCCATGTAGGCATAGTGGTAGCCACGGTCGTTGACTTCATTGGGCTGCAATGCCAAGGTGTTGGTCGGACAGGCAACGACGCAGAGATTGCATCCTTTGCATCTCTCGACGTTGACAATGATCGCTCCTCTTACTTTTGCCATTATTGTGTTCTTTTGGTTATTAAAATATTACTCTCGGAGGGAATGCGGAGCCCAGAGAGAGAGGTTAGAGACTTCAGGTACAAAAGTAAGTAAAATATTTAAAAAAGCGCAATAAAAAAGGATGTTTTTTAACATAAATACTCTTCCGTTCATTCAGTATCAGCGGCGGAGAAGCGAGGCAAGACGGATGGCGGACGGACCGAGAGATGCGAGGAGTGCTCCGGCACGGTCCTGAAGACGCGCATGCGGATTTGCGATTACCTCGGCGCGGGTCTCTCTTATGACTTTGAGACACCGGGTCTCGGCGGCGGGAAGAGAGGCGCGGTTTGCATAAATAAGGGCAAGAATATTGTAGTGGGCGGCGAAACGGCGGACACGGGCGGCCTTCACGACATCGGGGGTGACGCGCCGGTCCGGGCTGTCTGCGAGCGCGGCGAGCATGCGGTCGCTGACGTCGAGCGCATCGACACGCGAAGGTGAGAATGTGTGGAGATAGCTCGACTGATGGCTGCGGTAGCCGATGAGAGGGATCCCGACATATGCCATGCTGTCGGCCAGAAGCCATAGGCGGTAGAATATGTCCATGTCTTCATACCAGATTCCTTTTGTAAAGCGTAGTTCCGTCCAAAGGCAGCGAGCGTAAAGCTTGCCCCATGCCGCGTTGTCGGGAATAAACCCGGTCTGGGGGAGCGGAGTCTGGTAAAGCGCGTGTTCGAGGGCTTTCGACGGGGGAACGGTCACGACGCTATAGTTCCCGGCGTTGTGGCCGGCCTCTCCGAACGGAGAGCCACTTTCAAAAGAGATGAAAGGCACAGCCACAACCGGAGCGCCCGTATCTGCGGCGGCCTTAAGCGTCAGGCTTATAAAGCGGGGGTCGAGAACGTCGTCGGCGTCAAGGAAAGTGAGATATTCGCCACTGGCGGCCTCTATGCCGTGGTTGCGCGCATCGGAGAGCCCGCCGTTGGGCTTGTGGATGACGCGTATTCGTGAATCGGAAGCGGCGAAAGAGTCGCAGAGTCCGGGTGTGGAATCGGTCGATCCGTCATCGACAAGTATCAACTCCCAGTCGGACGACGACTGGGAGATGACGCTTGCCACTGCCTCGGGCAGGTATTTCTCGGCATTGTAGGCCGGAATGATGACTGAGACCATACGCGACAGGAGAGGGGAAACGAGGGTGAATCAGACTGTGAGGATCTCTTTCTCCTTGTCGGCGAATATGCCGTCTATCTGCTTCATGAACCGGTCGTGGAGCTTCTGCACGCTTGCCTCGGCGTCTTTCTCGATATCTTCGCTGAGGCCGTTCTTGATCTCTTTCTTGAGACCTTCGATCGCCTCGCGGCGCGCGTTGCGCACGGATACCTTCGCAGTCTCGGCCTCGGCCTTGCTCTGCTTCACGAGCTGCTTGCGGCGGTCTTCGGTCAGCGGCGGGATGCAGAGACGGATGACCTCGCCGTTGTTTTCGGGGGTTATGCCGAGTTCGGAGTTGATGATGGCTTTCTCGATCTCGCGGAACATTGATTTCTCCCACGGAGTGATGGCGATGGTCCGGGCATCGGGCACGGAGATATTTGCCACGTTCGAGATCGGAGCCTGTGAGCCGTAATAGTCGACGCGTATGCCGTCGAGCAGACGGGCAGACGCCTTGCCGGCGCGGATGTGCGACAGAGTGTCGTCAAGATACTCGACTGCGAGCTGCATCGAGTCTTCGGCGTTCTGTAGATATTCTTTTACTTCCATATGATGATTGAGTGTTTGATTGTTTGCTACGGGCGGCGTCAGCGGGCGGTGACGAGAGTTCCGACGGGTTCCCCTTCGAGGGCCTTGCGAAGATTGCCCGGGACGTCCATGTTGAAGACGTAAACAGGCATGTCGTTCTCCTTGCAGAGGGCGGTGGCGGTGAGATCCATGACTTTCAGGCCGCGGGCGAGCACCTCGTCGTAGCTGATGGTGTCGAATTTCTCGGCAGATGGATCTTTCTCGGGGTCGGCGGTGTAGACGCCGTCAACGCGTGTGCCCTTGAGCATGACGTCGGCCTCGATCTCGACGGCACGGAGCGCGGAACCAGTATCGGTAGTGAAATAGGGGTTTCCGGTGCCGCATGAGATTATCGCCACTCCACCTTTCTCCATTGTCTCTATGGCTTTCCACTTGGAGTAGTGTTCGCCGATGGGGAACATACCTATGGCTGTAAGCACTTTCGAGGGCTGGCCTATGGCCTCAAGTGCCGAATTGAGCGCAAGCGAGTTGATGACGGTTGCGAGCATGCCCATCTGGTCACCTTTGACGCGGTCGAATCCTGCGGAAGCGCCGGAGAGGCCGCGGAATATGTTTCCGCCGCCGATCACGATGCCGATCTCGACTCCGGCGTCGACCATTTCCTTGATCTGGGCGGCATACTGGCTGAGGCGTGCGGTGTCGATGCCGTGACCTTGCCCAGCGGCGAGAGATTCGCCCGAAAGTTTAAGTAATATTCTTTTGAATTTCATTGTGTCTTCATTGTTTTCACCAAAGTTAAGAATAATTTTCGAGACTATGAAATTTTTGTGAGATGCGGTCCAAACATAAGTCAAGTGGCCGCTGAGAACAAATGTATGTATTCCCGGCGGCCAGCAGTCCTATATGAGAGGGGGATATTATTTTTTCACAAACTTCAGGGATGCGGAAGAGCCGTTCTGAAAAGTGGCTCTGGCCAGATAACATCCGGATGGAAGAGAGGAGATGGATATGGCATTATTGTCGGTCACACTCTTTGACAAGCACAAAGCTCCGTCAGACATATAGACATCAATAGTGACATTTCCAGTATAGTCGTTGACAGTCAGATAACCGCCGTTACAGGAGATATGCCCTCTGTTCGTATTGTCAGCACTGACAGTCTCAATTCCGTTTCGCGAGATGTAGTCTTCAAGATCTTCGAACGAAAACACGCACTTGTCGTCTACATAGCAGGAAGATATGTGGCGGTTGCGCAAATAGGGAGAACATGTGGGCTCAGGATAGACCAGCATACCCCATTCATGCACGGATCCGATGCCTTCGATCCAATACGTAAACGGGATTCCATCTTTTTCTGATCCGATTGACAATATTCTCCTGCTGACACCTCTGATATCGATTATCTCGTCATTGACCACGTAATAGTAACCGATGACGAAACCTTCCATCCCGTCTTCTCCATCCTCTACCTGCACAAGATCCCCCTTGCGTAGGTTAAAGTCGATCCATTTGCGGTAATTCCGGGAATCTTTGGTATATACAGCTCTGTTTTCCTCAAGCAAAGAGGGGAAAGAAGACGTATTGTTACGCATGTCAAAGCAGTTCAATTCCGTCACCAGATAATCGCCATCATTCCATGTTTTATTGATACTGACCTGCTTGTCGACATAGAAGACTACATCTGTGACGTAATCATAATACTCATCGACCACGTTCCAGATCTTACCCTCCTCAAACAATTTAGAATAGGCATTCTCACCCTCGGTCTCGGCACTTGCTGTCAAAGTCGACATGACAACAACCAATCCTGTAAATAGAATTCCAAATTTTTTCATTTGTTATTTAAATTTAAATTGTGCCGGAAATACCGGTCAACCGAACAATTTCACTTTGCAATAGCTAATGACAAATTTCGCCTACCGCATTGCAAAGATAATCAATTCAATTAACATTTGTCAACAAATATGCTACAAAACATAAATAAACAATCCTCCTGTAGCTGCCGACAGTGGGGCCGGCAGTTGCAGGAGGAGTTGTATGAGAGCGGGAGGGGAGTTATTTGCGGGCGAGGAGGGTGGCGAGGGTTCGCTTTCCTTCGGTGGCGCGGGCTTTTAGGAGGTGGACGCCGGGAATGGCCGAGG
>VSPN01000013.1 GCA_009775355.1 Muribaculaceae bacterium | reverse complement strand
CTCATGGTCGCTGCGGTTGTGATTTCCCTACGCAAACTAACTTCCGTTAACAATCGTTTTTAAACAACCTCTAAGTATTTCGATACTTCTGTAGATTTTACGCTTGAGGGATTCAATAGTAATTTATCTGATGGGTATTCTTTTGTGACAATTGAATCTCATGGAATGCCTACTTATTATGACTTAGGGTCATATGGCAAATATTATACTTCTCAAATATATAATAGTAAAAATGATTATAACGGCATTATATTGACATCTGCTTGTCATACTAACGCGTTTGACAGAAGAGGTTCGACTCATTGTATAAGTCAGGAATTTATGAGAAATTCTCAGAATAAGATCCTCGCTTACTTCGGATGTTCGAGGTTCGGATGGGCAAGTGGAAATGCTTCAAGGCTTGGACCATCTCAAAAATATGAAGAGGCGTTTTTCAAAATGTTATTTTCCAATGGAGACTCATTTAATAGATTTGGCGAGATTGTCGGTAAAGTCAAGTTTTCTATGGTTGGAGTATCAGGCGGATCTGAGGCAAATAGATGGCTATTTTTTGGATTGAATCCGATTGGGGATCCAGAGATGCAGATATATACAAAGATGCCTGAATTATTTAAGAATTATTCAATTTCTAATGATGATGGAACGATTATTATAGACCCCGGTATAGAAGGGTGTGATGTTTGTGTAATGAGTACTGATGACGGTAAGTCATATTACAAGGTCTTCAAAGATACTCGAAAAATCGAGGTGCCTGATTTGGGAATTAATTATAAGATATGTGTCTCAAAGCCGAATTACATACCTTTATCTATGTACCTAAATGTTGATAAAATTCAGAATGAGCGGTTTCTTGGACGAAATTACATTAAAGGAGATGATATTATAATCGGTTCATCAGTTACGGAAGACATCCCTTATGGAGAGGTTGTTTTTGTCGATGGAGGAACTGAGATTAATGGCAATTCGGTTGTACTTGACAAGGGGACTACGATTAATAAGGGAACAGAATTAATTATTAAAATAAGCAGATGATTATGAATGTGTTGAAAGGTTTTATTTTCGTGACGGCCCTTTTCTGTCCGGGTGCTTTTAATGCGTTTGCGGAAACTTTGCCTATTCTGTGCGATGGCCGGTCGTGGATATGGGATTCCGGGTTGGGTAATATTGACGATGGTGTCGGTGATGATTATCGCCATATCCTGATATATTCTGAAGTAGTCGGCGACACCATTGTCGACGGAATGACTTTGAAGAAGATTGACCGACGGTCAGATTCTCCGCAATTATATGTAGGCTATCTGCTCATGAAAGAAGAAGCGGGTGTTCTGTATCAATATCAAGAAGATATCGAATGGCCTGAAGAACTTAAGGAATATTACCGGGCTCCGGGGCTTTATCCTGTTCTTGACATGAATATGCAGGAAGGTGATAAATCCGAGAATGTCTCGGTCAAAAAGGTCGATTTTATAGAAGATTCTGCAGGCAATATGCGTAAACGTATAATATTAAGTGATATAGACGATGCATATTGGGTCGAAGGAATAGGATTGTCCAGAGATCTTTATGTGCTCACTCCTTCCCAATTCCCAAGACCGACCTGCGGTCCCGAAAAAATGCTGGAATGCCGTCAGAACGGCGAGATTATATTTACGGAAGAAGACTTTAAAAGACCCACAGCCGGAGTCGAAGACATTTATACAGATGATAAAGATCCCGCAGATGAATCTTATTATGATCTCAGAGGCTATAGTGTCAGAACTGCTGAGCCGGGGTGCATATATATTCATAAAGGCAAGAAAACAGTGCAGATCAGCATGTAGTCCCGTTTGTGCTTTACGATAACTCGTGACAGTGGTATGGACTGTTGCAAACTGTTTGGCTGATTGCAACTTTTTTACTATTTTTGCGTATTTAAGTATGAGAGGCTTCCGGACATGCCGTCGGTTTTGTGCCGGAGAGTCTCTGTGTGCTGTGGAATACTGTAAAGACTCAAGAAGTGGAACAGAAAGAACAGGCGCAGCCCGACAGGTCGAGACAGGTCCTGGAGGAAGCTGCCAACTCTGAATACAAATATGGCTTCACGTCCGACATCGACACCGAGATCGTGCCTCCCGGTCTCGACGAGGAGGTGGTGCGTCTCATATCGACAAAGAAAGGTGAACCCGAATGGCTTCTCGATTATCGGCTGAAAGCCTTCCGCTACTGGCGGACTCTTACGCCACCGCAGTGGGCACATCTGCAGATACCGGAAATCGACTTCCAGGCGATAAGCTATTATGCCGCCCCGAAACAGAAGGAACTCAAGAAGAGCATGGACGAAGTTGATCCGGAACTTGTGAAGACTTTCAACAAGCTCGGCATATCGCTCGAAGAACAGAAGCATCTCGCCGGAGTGGCGGTAGACGCTGTGCTCGACTCCGTTAGCGTGAAGACCACACACCGCGAGCGGCTTGCCGAACTCGGGGTGATCTTCTGCTCTATGTCGGAGGCGGTAAGAGACTACCCGGAGCTGGTCCGCAAGTACCTCGGCTCGGTGGTCGGATACCGCGACAATTTCTATGCCGCGCTCAACGCCGCTGTCTTCTCCGACGGCTCGTTCGTCTACATTCCCAAGGGCGTGCGCTGTCCGATGGAACTCAGCACATATTTCCGGATAAACGCCTCTGGAACCGGCCAGTTCGAGAGAACGCTCATAGTGGCCGACGATGACTCCTATGTCAGCTACCTCGAAGGTTGCACCGCGCCGATGCGCGACGAGAACCAGCTTCATGCCGCCGTGGTGGAGATTGTGGTCGAAGACCGCGCCGAGGTGAAGTATTCGACAGTCCAGAACTGGTATGCCGGCGACCGCGAAGGCCGTGGAGGAGTGTTCAACTTTGTGACCAAACGCGGACTCTGCCGCGGACACCGCTCCAAGATATCGTGGACACAGGTAGAGACCGGTTCGGCGATCACGTGGAAGTATCCCGGGTGCGTGCTGAAAGGCGACGAGAGCGTCGGCGAGTTCTACAGTGTGGCTCTTACCAACAACCGCCAGCAGGCCGACACCGGAACGAAGATGATACATATCGGCCGCGACTCCCGCAGCACCATCGTCAGCAAGGGCATATCGGCCGGAGAGTCGCAGAACAGCTACCGGGGTCTCGTGCGGGTGGCAAAAGGAGCGTCGGGATGCCGCAACTACACCCAGTGCGACTCACTGCTGATGGGCGACCGGTGCGGAGCGCACACGTTCCCCTATATAGAGGTCGGCAACGACACATCGACCGTCGAGCATGAGGCCACCACTTCGAAGATCAACGAGGAGCAGCTCTTCTACTGCCGCCAGCGGGGCATTCCGACCGAGCAGGCCGTAGGCCTGATTGTCGGCGGTTACACGCGCGAGGTGATGAACAAGCTTCCGATGGAGTTTGCTGTCGAGGCGCAGAAACTTCTCCAGATATCACTTGAAAACTCGGTGGGATGATAGAACGCATCATTATAATCGACGGCATAGACCCGCAGACGTTCTACGGCCCGAACAACAGCAACATATCGCTCATCCGCAATCTGTTTCCGAAGCTGCGTGTCGCAGCCCGCGGCAATGTCATAAAGGTGATAGGAGAGGAGAGCGAGACTGCGGAGTTTGAGCGCAAGATCAAGGAGATCGAGGCTTATGCCTCCAAATACAACAGTCTCAACGAGGACGCCATAATCGACATAGTGCGGGGTGAGGCACCGGCGCGACGCGACGCCTCGGGTGTGATAATTTACGGCCAGAACGGAAAGCCGATCTCCGCCCGCAACGCCAACCAGGCCCGCATGGCCCGGAGTTTTGACGAAAACGACCTGACGTTCGCGCTCGGACCGGCCGGTACCGGCAAGACGTATATCGCCATCGCGCTTGCGGTCAGGGCTCTGAAGAACCGCGAGATCCGCCGTCTCATCCTGTCGAGGCCGGCTGTCGAGGCCGGCGAGAAACTCGGTTTCCTGCCCGGCGACATGAAAGACAAGATCGACCCTTATCTGCAGCCGCTCTACGACGCGCTCGAAGACATGCTCCCCCCTCTGAAACTCAAGGAGTATATGGAGGCTGGAACAATACAGATCGCCCCGCTGGCATTTATGCGCGGACGCACGCTCAACGACGCCGTCATCATACTCGACGAGGCGCAGAACACCACCACTCAGCAGATGAAGATGTTTCTCACCCGTCTGGGCATGAACTCCAGAATGGTCGTGACCGGTGACGTGACTCAGATCGACCTGCCCCGCTCCACCCGGAGCGGACTCCTTTCCGCACTCCGCATACTGCGCGGAGTCAAGGGTATCGGCATAATCGAATATGAGAAGAAAGATATCGTGCGCCACCCGCTTGTGCAGCGGATCGTCGATGCGTACGAGTCAGTGAAAGATACAGAAACAGAAGAAACAGAATAATAAAGATGATACAGAAAGGTGACACCGTCAGGTATCTCAATGCTGTCGGCGGGGGAAAGGTGATCCGTGTCGAGGGGCGCATAGCTTATGTCGACGACGACGGATTCGAGACCCCCGTCCAGACGAGCGATCTGGTGGTGGTTCTTCCCGCAGGCCACGAGCCTGAGGGTCCGGGCCGGAAAATGTTCGACCAGAAGGCGTTCGACACCGGGCGGACATCCGTACGCGAAAGTGCCGCGCCGGTTTCCGCTCCCGTTGCCGCCGCTCCGGAGCAGGAGGATTTTCCGGTCGAGGAGACCGAATATGGTGACGACATGACTCTTGTGCTCGCTTTCGAGCCTGCCGACATTAAGAAGCTTTCGGATACGCGCATCGATGCGCTGTTTGTCAATGATTCCAATTATTTCGTTACTTATCAGTTCCTGCGCCGCGACGGTGAGGCGGGATGGATGGTGGCGGCCTCGGGAGAGGCGGCTCCCAACGAAGTGGTGACTCTCGGATCATATACCCAACAGTCGGTCGGCGAGCTCGAACGCATTGTCTTTCAGGCCGTGGCTTGCAAGCGCGACCGCACGTTCGCGGTCAAGATGCCGGTCAGCGTGTCGCGAAAGCTCGATCTCACCAAGTTCTTCAAAGTGCATTGTTTCCGCCCCGGTGTATATTTCGACACTCCGGTGATCGAAGTTCAGCTTGTGGCGGAGAAAGGCCGCAGGAAATGAAAGAAAGATGGTGGAGCGCCCCTATGGAGGGCGACGGCGGCAAGACCGTCATAGTCACTGGCCGTGACTATGTTGACAAGATAATGGATTCCGGAAAGTTTCCCTATCTTGTGCGTGTGTCATGGCGCTACAACGCGCTGCCCGACGGTTTCCCCGACGAGGCCGACGCCGAACTGATGGGCCGCGTGGCCGACGCGCTCGACGAGACATTCCGCTCCGACAAGGCCGCTTATATCGTGGCCATATACACCGGCGACGGACGCCGCGACTGGCTCTTTTACACCGGCAGTCTCGGGGTTTTCGGAAAAGTCTTCAACCGGGCTCTCGCCCCGATAGAGGAGACTGTGCCGTTCGAGATCGAGGCGCAGTCGGATCCGGAATGGACTGAATACCGCGAGATGCGCGAGCTTACCTATATTCCGGCAGACGCCGAAGAGGAGTGACCGTGCGCGGCGACGCGACACGTCATGAAGTGCCGACTTGAAACATGCGACATCAATAATCAATAATCAAATCTAAATATAGTTAACCTTATGAGAAAAAACGTTCTACTGTTTTTCCTGTGCCTGTGCGCCGTCATCCCGGCTCTTCACGCGCAGGTTGTGACTACAGAACCTGATCCTCTTCAGGAGGATTCGCAGAATGTAGTGATATATTTCCACGCTGACCAGGGGTCGAAGGGTCTGGCGGGAATGCCGGCCGATACGCATATCTACGCCCATACGGGCGTGAATGTGGAGTCGACCGACGGCACCGTGACAGAATGGAAGTATACGCCCGAATGGGAGGAAGATCTTCCGAAATATCAGCTTGAATATGTGAGTCCCGATCTCTGGAAGCTCAATATAGGCGACATCCGTGAGTATTACGGGGTCGCTCCGACTGAGACCGTGAAGCAGCTCTGCTTCGTGTTCCGCAACACCGGCGGAACAAAGGAGGGGAAGGGTGAGGGGGGAACCGATATACTTGTCGATGTGCTCGACAGCGGTTTTCAGCTCGCTTTCTCGAAGACACGCCAGAGCAATGTGATGAACTCGGCGACTTCCGTGCGCTTCAATGCCACGACTACTGTCGAGGCCGACATAGAGATCTATGTGGGCGACACCAAGGTGGGCGAGGCAACGCAGTCGAAGAGTCTGCAGTGTGTCTACAAGTTTACCGAAGAAGGAAACTACACTGTCAAGGCAGTGGCCAGGGCTGATGGCAAGGTTCTTGAGAAGACCATTCCTATGGTTTATGTCAGGGAATCTGTCAAGGCTTCCGACACGACGCTCCCCCCGATGGGTCTGACAAAGAATGCCGACGGGTCATATACATTCTGTCTTGCCGCTCCCGGAAAGAATTCGGTCATGGTGATCGGCTCGTGGGACGGCTATGTGGGCAGCAATGACTATGTGATGGACTATGTGGAGGAAACCATCGAAGGCTCGGCGTTCCGCTACTTCAAGGTCACTCTTCCGGCTTCTGTGACCGGCACCGCCTTCGGATATTATTATCTTGTTGACGGAGCGACTGCCGTGGGTGATCCTTATGCGCGTCTCGTGCTTGATCCTTACAATGACAAGTACATATCGGCATCCGTTTATCCCGGCAAACCTGCCTATCCGGAGGGTCTTGTGCCCTCTAACACTCTTGTGGCCTGGCATGCGGAAGGAATGCTCGACTACAAGTGGAACACGTCTGGATTCAAGGGCGCGTCGAAAGACAATCTTGTCATCTACGAGCTTCTTTTCCGCGACTTCACCGGCACCGAGGGGGAGGCAAGAGGCAACGGCACAGTGCGTCAGGCCATCGACAGACTCCCTTATCTGAAGAGTCTCGGCGTCAACGCCATCGAGCTTCTGCCTATCAATGAATTCAACGGCAACAACTCCTGGGGCTACAACCCCAATTTCTACTTCGCCATCGACAAGGCATATGGTACTCCGCAGGATTACAAGGAGTTTATCGACAAGTGCCACGAACTCGGCATGGCGGTGATACTCGATGTGGTGTTCAATCAGTCTGACGGTCTGCATCCCTGGTATCAGATGTATTCAAGAAGCACCAATCCTTTCTATAACGCCACGGCTCCCCATGCCTACAGCGTGCTCAACGACTGGAACCAGGGCTACCCCCTTGTGGAACGCCAGTGGCGTGACATGCTTCAGTTCTGGCTCAGCGAATACCGCGTTGACGGTTTCCGTTTCGACCTCGTGAAGGGTCTGGGCGACAACACCTCGTATGCCAATTCAGGCGATGCGGCTACAAACGCTTACAACTCTTCGCGTGTGGCCCGCATGAAGAGGCTTCACGATGCAATGCGCGAGGTCAATCCCGACGCCTATTTCATCAACGAGAATCTCGCAGGTGCCAAGGAGGAGAATGATATGGCCGAAGACGGCGAACTCAACTG
The DNA here is from genome assembly GCA_009775355.1 of Muribaculaceae bacterium. Taxonomy (GTDB): domain Bacteria; phylum Bacteroidota; class Bacteroidia; order Bacteroidales; family Muribaculaceae; genus Lepagella. The sequence goes on along the minus strand of VSPN01000013.1, from coordinate 41,960 downwards.
GGCCAATGTCAATGACGCCGGCTGTCAGTTTGCTATGGGCTACCCTTCAAATTCCTCGCTCAACCGCATGTGGGCTGTCCGCGACAGCCGCACTGCCGGAAGCACCGTGGCTTATCTGGAGAGCCACGACGAGCAGCGTCTCGCCTACAAGCAGGATCAGTGGGGCACGGCCGGTGTTAAGGGCAACCACAAGGTCAGCATGCAGCGTCTTGGCTCGGCTGCGGCGCAGATGCTTCTCGTGCCTGGCTCGCATATGATCTGGCAGTTCTCAGAAATGGGAAATGCACAGAACACGAAAGACAATTCGGGCGGCAACAACACCAGTCCCAAGATCGTGAACTGGGCGCTTCTCGACGATCCCGACAATGCCGGTCTCGTACAGTCTTATTCGGAATTGATCGGTATCCGTCTCAACAATCAGGAACTTTTCTCAGCCACAGCCGACTACGATCTCAGTCTCACGAACTGGGCTGGTGGCCGCATAATCAGTGCGGTTTCTGCCGACAAGGAACTCTATGTCGTGGTCAATCCCAACATCAACAAGGATGTGACCATGACAGTCAACTTCCGCAGCGGCGACAACAGCACATATCATTTCGCGTCGAAGAGCTTCGATTCGGAGCCGGTGTTTGATGCTTCGGCCAAGACCGTGACTGTGCCGGCCAACTGCTATGCCGTAGTTACCACCAGAAATATCTCCGGGGTGGAACACGCGGTGGCCGACTCGCTTGACGCGACCCGCATCTTCCCGGTGTCGGGTGCCGTGCGTGTCGTGAACTGCGCGGGAGCTGTCGATATCTATACCATTGACGGAGTGCGTGTGGCCGGAGATTACGGAGACTGCACGCTCGATGTGGTGCCCGGCACATACGTGGTGCGTGCTGCCGGCAAGACAGCAAAAGTCGTGGTCAGATAAATCATGGATGTTCGACCGGCCCGGCACACCGTGTGTCCGGGTCGGTAAACCGTTTTAAATGCTAATTTCTGCTGAATTTTAACTTAAAAATGTTAAAATTCGGAAAAATTAATCAAAAACCGAAAAAAATCCGTTGAAAATTTGCGAGGTAAATAAAATTTATATTACCTTTGCATCGTTTTTGATAGCAAATACATTGTTTTATTATTTTAAATTCTAAAGAGATGAAGAAATTGGTTTATTCGCTCGCTGTTCTCTTCAGCGTAGCTCTCGTATCTTGCGGCGGCAACAAGGCTGCTGAGGCAACTGACACTGACACTCTCGTTGCAGCTGAGGAAGTTGTTGACACTCTCGTTGACACTGCAGCTCAGACTGAGACTATCGTAGAGGCTGCTGCCGCTGAGGTTGTTGAGGCTCCCGCCGCTGACAGCGCAAAATAAATTGCCGCTCAGAACAGCCTGACGAAAGTCAAGTTAAAGATGCCGGAAATTCCATCGGAATTTCCGGTTTTCTTTTTGTGTCCGAATGTATGGGTATCAGGATTTGGCTGATTCGCATCAAATGGTTATCTTTGCATCTGAAACAACTTCAAAACGTGGATTCCGATGAATAAGAAATTCAAGACCCTCATGATCGCGGCCATTGCCGTGCTCGTTTGCCTTATCGCGCTTGTCGTGATCCTTATCGTCAGAAACAACAGCAATACTCATGCTGTCAATCAGGCCACGGCCCGCGCCGACAGTCTCGCCATAGCCAACGATCAGCTCCTGCTCACCAACGAGTTCAATCAGCTCAATGCGGATTTCAGCCAGTACGAGGGGCAACAGGTCTATCTCAAGAATGACTCTCTCGTCCAGAAATACAACGAGGCACGCATGAAAGTCGAGGGCCTCATCCGCGAACTCAACGAGGAGAAGCGTAGCCACAGCAAGGACCTCAATGCCAGCCGCGCCAAGATAAAGAAACTCGAGGGGGAGATCGCCACTCTAAAGAACATTGTGCGGCACTATCTCGAAGAGATAAAGCGTCTTGGCGAGGAGAATGCCGGTCTCAAGCAGGAGATCGAACAGGTGCAGCAGCGCAACGAGCAGCTTTCGAGCCAGGTGACACAGGCGACTTCTGTCAACCGCGAGCTTACGCAGACCGTACAGCTTGCCAGAAAGCTCAACATAACAGGTGTGTCGTTCCATGCCTACAACAAGAAAGGTAAAGTTGAGAAGCATATAACCAAGGCTCGCCAGCTTGGCGTCAGCTTCACGGTGAGTCCCAACAATACGGCGTCGGCGGGCATGAAGACTTTCTACATGCGTATCATCTCGCCCGAAGGCGCCCTGCTCGGCGGAGGAGGCAATTTCCATGTCGATGGCCAGACGGTGCAGTCCACCGCCTCGCGACAGGTGGAATATGCCAACGACGAGACACAGGTGTCGATCTACTGGGATGTCAACACGACTCTGACTCCGGGAGACTACACCGTCGAGGTGTTCTGCGACGGATACCGGCTCGCCTCGCGCCACTTCACGATGAAGAAATAATTTGGTGCATTCGCGAAAATGTATTAACTTTGCACAAGCTTCAAGAGTCATGGCTTTACAGCCACGGCGGGGCATATGCCGTTAAAGGCTCTGTAGCTTTTTAGGATTGTCTTATGGTGTAATGGTAGCACTGCAGTTTTTGGTTCTGCCTGTCCAGGTTCGAATCCTGGTAAGACAACCGCAGCATTCGGGCTGTGCCGGTTTCCGGCGCGGCCTGTTTCCGTTTTTATGCTTCTGTGATTGCGTGCGGCAGATACCCCTATGTGTGTTTTGTGAACAGGCTTTCGAAGAGGGGCTTGTCGGGGATTTCGGAGGCGCGGATGCGCGTGCGGATGCGGGTCCACATCATGTAGTAGTTGCCCTTGCTGATCGATAGAAGCAGACATGTCGACTGGCTCGACAGTCCGGCGAGTGAACAGAGCATCAGCCTGACGTACTGCTCGTTGAATTTCGGGAACTGTCTCCTTATCTTTGATGCGATGCCGTCGTTGCGCTCATCGAGACGACGCTCTATCTCGTCGAAAATGTCGCCGTCGCGCAGCGAACGTAGCTCGCGGTTGAATTCCGTCTCGATCTCTTTCAGCGACTGCTCATCGGTTACTTTGAAATATTCGCGGCTTATCTGGTTGAGACGTTGCATGTAGAAGTCAATGATGACGTTGATCCACTTCTCTTTATGTTCATCGTGCCGCACATCTTCGGCATTCACGGTGTCGGAGTCTTTGCTGTCGGAGTCTTCCCCGCAAGGGGACTTCGTCTTATCTCCGTCAGAGAGGAGTTCGCCGGCAAGCAGCGCGACATCCTTGATCTCGGTCTCGGTCTTTAGCGACTTGTTGCGGCGGTAATACACGACCAGCAGGGTGACAAGCAGAGCGATCAGCATCACGCCTCCGCACACCGACACGGCCACGGCGAGACGGCGGTGCTTTTCCTCGGCGTCACGGGCTTTGCGCTCGTAAAACCGGCGTTCCGTATATTCCAGTGAGTTCGACAGCGACTCTCCCGTCTTGTCATATTCCAGAGCGAGAGTTTTCTTGGTGGCTTCGAGTGCCCGCCGGCTGTCGCCGGCAGACTCGTAGCCGTCGGCCATGCACTTCCAGTATTGTATGTCGGTTAAGGCCGCCGGGGTCGAGAACCATAGCGCCGCACTGTCAGGCATGGCGTTGTGCCAGTAGATCTCGCCGATATGCACGGAGTCGCCCGCTGTCAGAAGTCCTGTTCTGGCTGATGACGCGATACTCCTGAAATGCGCCAGAGCATCCTTGTATTCTCCACGCACACGGCATATGTCGGCGGAAAGAAGACTGTGGTGTGCCATTTCGGCAATGTCGCCCCGATCGGCGTAGTCGAGAGCGGATCGCAGCAGTATCAGGGCGGAGTCGTTATCTTCATGCGAATATTCGCTGGCGAGATCAAGAGCGGCGTAGAAAGCGTTTTTTCTCATTCCGGCCTTACTGTAGAGTTCTACCGCCTGTCGCCGGTGTATCCGTGAGACCTTCAGATTGAAAACCTCTCTGTATGCGTCTGCCAGAAGCTCGTGAGCGCGCGCGCCATACATATCATGGCCGATGGCTTTCGACAGTTCGTTTGATTCGAGACCTCTTTCGACCGCCTTGTGCATGTCGCCGTTCTTGAATGCCGCATATCCGGAAAAATACAGACCCTCCGCTTCTCTTTTTCTGTCGCCCGTCTGTCTGAAAAACGCTATGGCGCTTTCTATGCCGGTTGTGTCTTTGACCGCGACATGTTTCATCCTGCATGACTCAGCCTCCTGCAATGCCGATAACGCGGCCTGCGCCTCATGTGAATCATGGCCTTGACAGCCACCGGAAGGCAATAGACCAACAGTGACCACAATGGCCGCGAAGATTCGGAAGATCTGTCTGAAAAGTTTCATGACGCAAATATAGCAAATAATTCCGAAGAGTCATTCCCGAGAATGTATAAGCGATCTGAATTTAGTGACCGGACACTTGATCTGCTGATTATAATTTAAATTTGCAAATATTAACGAAATTAATATTTATTAACAGTTGGTTTGCAACCCATGTATTCAGCACAACAGGCCGTGATGCCTTCTGAAATAACTGTTAGGAAAGGCCGTGATAAAACTAACAGAGTGTTAAAATGCTTGATTTTGTGAAATATATGATTAGGTTTCAGCAAGGATTGAAATTTGGATTTCTTGAAGTGCCGCACTATCTTTGCAATGTCATCGGGCAGCCGACCCTCTGCTGCAGGATGACAAGGTACCTTTAAAAACAATGATCATGAGAAAAACAATAATCAGTCTGTCGGTATTGGCATTTGCCGCATGCATCCCTTTATGCTCGCTCGCGGATATGCCGTCGATGCTCGACAGGATTATCCGGGGCAAGACAGTCAACCCCGGTAAGACAGATAAAAAGACAACTGTTCCTAAGCGGTCGAAAGATCCGGTCAACATACCCATAAGCACCGAACGGTTCAGACCGACCACCGAAGGAAACAGTGCCGACGATATATTCTGCTTCTACTGGATGCGCCGTATAGTCATAAACACTACGTCGGGCAACGGAGAGGTGCGAATATTGATAAAGACCCCAGACAATCCGGGCGGACGTCTATACAGACTAGCCTCGGGCAGTCCGCTTGAATTCCCGGTTTCGGGTGAGACTGGAGATTACAGTGTGGAGGTGAAAACCTCACGCAGTCTCTGGTGTACATTCGAGTTCGAGATAGTGGACTGAGCGGCGGATGTCGCACAGGCGGCGGGACGCGCACGGCTGTCAGGGAAAAGATGATATAAACAAGTGTCTAACTAAAAAATAAAAGTTATGAGAAATTCAACACTCATCGCGATGGCGATAGCCGTCATCCCGTCAGCCGCGTCAGCCGCGGATCTGATTCCAGAGCAGTTCACTATCGGAAACCGCGCCTTTGTGCATCCTCTCGAGTACGTCTCTTTCTCATTCGACGGAGGTGTGGCGTTAGGCGAGAATCCTTCGGCCTACGTTACCTGTGAAGGAGAAAAAGTAGTCGAGGCAAGTTCGTTCGAGGTCAACAATTATGAGGGCAGTAAACGCACTCAGGGCTGGGTGAATGTCTATTTCGACAAGACTCTCCTTCCGCTTGGCAAGGACTACAATTTTGTGGTCGAACCGGGGGCGGTGGTTTCCGAGAGCGATCCGACGAAGACCACAGATCTGCTGACGGTGCCCTTCTACGTCCCCGCCGACCTCGGGGATATCACAAGCTCGACGCTGACTCCGGGAGAGACAGTCACGTCATTGTCTATGGTATGGGTTTACTGGGGAACGGAAACAGATCCGATCGGCGAACCGGAGTGGATACTCTACCGTGACGGAGAAGAGGAAGGCCGTTATCAGGCACATGTCGCGTGGGACTGGGATCTCGGTCAGGCATATGTCAAATTCGACGGGGACAAGTATTTCGACAAGGATGTGGAGTATTCTCTAGTGCTTCCGGCAGGCAGCGTATCTTCATGCTATCGCACAGATATCGTCAACCGCGAGGTGCGTCTGGATTTCATCGGAGGTTATGAAAAGAAGGAGCAACCAGATCCGATATACTACCGCAGTATCCGAGTTGAGGTTGACGAAGACTGCCGTCTATGGGAGGTGGGTTTCCAGTTCGACCGTATGGTCTGGCCGCTCGACGGGGCAAAGATGATGGTTTATGACTACGAGAGCGGCGAACTGCTCGTGCAGGAAGATGTGCATGTAAACACTATGATCAACTGCACGGAGATATATGCAGACTTCGGCGGCTATCAGCTTGAACCTATGAAAGGATACTGCTTCTCGATCACCGAAGGAATGCTTGTCACTGTAGATGGCGAACCTGTATTGAATCCGCTGCTGTCATACAGTTTCGATGCACCGAGCGGTGTCGCGTCGGTGAACGATGAAGAAGATGCCTCTCCGCTCTATGATCTGTTCGGAAACCGTATCCATAATCCGCAGCGAGGATCTGTATATATACGCAACGGTCACAAAATCATATGGTGAGATTATGAAGACTGCAGTCAAACCGTTGTTGTTGTGGCTGTTTGCCGCAATCGCAAATCCGGCAAATGCCGAAGATCCGCAGCCCCCTGCTCCAAGCGAGCCGGACGGTATTATCGGAGGACATGAATATGTGGATCTCGGGCTTCCGAGCGGCACGCTATGGGCTACGTATAATGTGGGAGCCACTTCTCCGTATGAGGGTGGAGACTACTTCGCATGGGGCGAGGTGGAGCCTAAAGATGATTTCACGTGGGAAAACTACAAGTTCTTCGAAGGTTATGAAGTAGATCCAAACAATGGGGAATGGGCAGTTCTGAAAGACATAGGCAATAATATCTGCGGGACAGAATATGACGCCGCCAGACATCAGTGGGGAAGCGGCTGGAGATTGCCGAGCGATGAGGAACTGTATGAACTCAGAATGGTGTGCTGGAACAAATATACTACGGAAAACGGAGTCAGAGGCTGCCGTGTATATGGTCCTAACGAACATAGTATATTTTTGGCTATCAATAGAGTCGGACCTCTGTGGTATGGTGGACCGGACTTTTTCGATGGCATGGATTCCGCTTTCTGGGGCGGAGAACTGGCTCCGGAATATGGATATAACGGTTGGCCGATTGAGCCAAGCAACCGCGCAATGTCCATTTTGGTTCAAACCGGTACAGACATGCAGCTTTCGGATTGTCGAAGGGCAAGCGGAGCACTGGTCCGTGCCGTCGTAAATCCGGATGAAGCCGATGTCTCCCCGATTGAAAGCTACAACTGCGACATAACCATATCATACAGAAACGGCAGTATAGTCGTAGACGGGGCGGAAAGCAGTTGCCGGATAAACCTGTCAGACCTTTCCGGACGCTCAATTGTCTCGATGCCTGTAGGTAACGGCATCTGCGAGTCGACTGGCGTGTCGGACGGAATATACCTCGTGTCTGTATCCGATGGTAAGACGATATTGAAAACTCAGAAAATATCTATCAGGCATTAATTTGCGAAACGATATGCCTTTGTGAGGGCGTGTCATAATTGATTTTGCCGGCATATTAAGCCGGAATCCAATTATGACACGCCTTCAATATCCTGTTTTTGACGAGTCGTGGATTTTTAGTAATTTTGCATAAAATCCATATTTATGTCAAAAGCAATAGCCGTTTGGGGTAAGGATAGAGTAGTTCATTTTCTCTGGCAGCATGTGCTGCTTGTCATTTCTCTTTATGTCATGACTCTCGGGGTGGCACTGTGCGTGCGCAGTTGCCTCGGCAGCAGTGTCATCTCGTCGTTGCCGATGGCTTTTTCGATGGCCGGGGCTGACGGGTTGGTTCCTGCTCTGACGATAGGGGAATACACCAATATCATGAACATGATCCTTGTGTTCGCGCAGATAGCCGTACTGCGACGCAGGTTCGAGCCGGTCCAGCTGTTCCAGTTGCTGATCGGTTTTCTTTTCGGTGCGCTCATAGACCTCAACATGGCGTTGACTTCGGTTTTCGACTACTCGTCGCTTCCTGTGCAGATCGCGGCGCAGGCTGTTGGTTGTACGGTCATGGCTTTCGGCATCTCGATGGAGGTGCGTTGCGGTTCGGTGACTATGCCGGGCGAGGGGATACAGGTTGCGGTCAGCCGTGTGACCGGCATGCCGTTCGCAAAGACAAAGATCATAATAGACTGTACGCTGGTGGCGCTTGCCGTGGCGAGCGGTTATTGCTTCTGGGGCCGGTGGCAGTGGAGCATAATCGGTCCCGGAACGCTGTTCGCTATGTTTTATGTCGGATGGATGGTAAAGGTTTTCGGGCGTCATATGGCCTGGTTTGACCGTCTGTTCGGCTATCGACCCGGTTTCCGCCGATACGTCTGCGGCCTTGCCCGCTTTCTCTTCACGACCACTAAAGGCCACTAATCTCTCAGACAGCCGACAGGCACGACCAAGACCCCGTCTTCCCGTCGGTAAGCGTAATCTCCGACGGCTGTAAGCACCATTAGGAAAGAAGGTGATTTCATCTTGTCAGTGTCTATCTTTTCAGCAAGTGTCAACAGCGTGGAAACACCTTGATTTATAAGGTTTTCTCCTCCGAGTTTTATTTCTATAAGGCCATATCTCCCATCTCTGAGATGAATTACCGCATCGCACTCAAGACCATTTTTATCACGGAAATGGTATACGCTTCCGTTCAATGAATCTGCATAAATCCTAAGATCGCGCATACACAACGTTTCGAATATCAGTCCGAAAGTGTTGAGATCGGATATAAGATCTGCGGGTCCGATGCCAAGTGATGCAGTAGCAATAGAAGGGTCTGAGAAGTATCGTGTATCCGAAGTGCGGATGGCAGTTTTGGAACGAAGATTCGGATTCCAGGCTTCGACATCTTCTATGACGAAAATCCTCTTCAATGCATTTATGTAAGAAGCGACTGTGTCGGTGTCGAAAGATTCTCCTTCGTTTTTAATCAAGTCATCTTTTATTGAGGAGAAGGTAGCCTGAGAACCCTGATGTCTGGAATATGAACGCAAGAGACGATGTACACGCGTCGGATCACGTTCAATACCATCTGCTTGCTGTATATCTCTTTTTTCTACAGCTGCAACGTAGTCAAAGGCTTGATCCAAAGCAATGTCATCATCCATATCCACTGCTAACGGCCAGCCGCCTCTGCATGTTATGAATGCGATTCTTTCCAAATCAAGGTTTGATATTCCGGCGATATCTGTTTTACCGTCAAAAAGTTCGGACAAGGATACCTCTCCAGTGGACTCTCCTGATTCCCATAAAGACATCGGCCTCATCTTAAGCCATCCGAATCTGCCTGTTCCGCTATGAATTACTTCGTGCATGTCCGGAGGTACACTGGACCCAGTTAATACAAACAGACCAAGTTCTCGGCTGTGGTCTGCTTCAAATCTTATTGCGTCCCAAAGTATCGGTGCCACTTGCCATTCGTCTATCAAACGAGGCTTTTCTCCACGTAGCAGAAGCTTTGGATTCAATCGGGCAAGTTGAATATTCTGGTCTCTCTTTTCCGGCTCAGACATATACAGAACACTATTGCATATCTGTTCTGCGGTGGTAGTCTTGCCACACCATTTTGCCCCTTCAACAAGTACAGCTCCTTTGCCTTTTAGCTTTCGCTTTAGAAGTTTGTCTGCAATGCGAGGTCTATATGTTTTTGCTTTAGTCATTTGTGAATTGTAATTTAATGCAAATATAATAAAATATTTTGACAGTTCGGCAGTTTGGTCGAATATCGTTCGGCAGTTTGGCTGAATATCGTTCGGTAGTTTGGCCAAATATCGTTCGGTAGTTTGGCCAAATATTGTCCGGCAGTTTGGCCGAATACTGTTCGGCAGTTTGGCCAAATATCGTTCTGTAGTTTGGCCAAATATCGTTCGGTTATCTGTCAGAAGTTTGCGAGGAATGTTTCCCAATGTACATCGGGTGTTATGCCGAATTTGGCGCGCAGGCGCTGACGGTGTTTCTTGACAGACTCGGGACGGATCATCAGCAGCTGAGCGATGTGTTTCGTCTCAAGTCCCATGTCGAGTAGACAGCACAGGCGGATGTCTCCTTTTGTCAACTGGGGAAACTCCCGCTTCAGATTATCCACGAAGCCGGGGCGCATCTCGGTGAATATCGCTGAGAATCTTTCCCATTGGTCGTCACCGGTGAGCTGAAGCCGGAGTTTCCGCTTCAACGCGTCAGTATCGATCGATTCTTCATTGTTCTTCTCTGCATTGCTGTCAAGTTCCTCTAATACAGAACTGATGGTACGCTCTTTCTCTGCCGTTCGCATCTGCGCCACGGTGAGTCGGCGCTTGGTGTTCTCCAGATCGTTTTTCAACACAGAGTCTTCCTGCCTGTGTCTGCGCCGCAACCGGATGATCAGCCACGCCGCAGGCCCGAGGACTGTCAGGAGCACGATACCCACCGTGATGGCAACTGCGCGGAAGTGTCGTCTGGAATTGCTGCTTTCACTGTAGTCCCTGAATTCGGCGATACGTCTGTCGGCATTCATGCGGGCCATTTTCAAGGCTCTTTCATAGGCGTCAGCACTGCGTTGCGCTGAGGCGAGACGTCTCCGCATACTGTCGGCATTCTCCTTGTCGCCTGTAAATTCATAATATGGAATCAGCGCGCGCATAGACTCCATGTCTATGCCGTCGTCGTTGTCGCTCATCCGCCTTGCGAGAATGTCGGCATGCACAGCAGCCGAATCAGGCTGGGCCGACATGATGGCGCGGGCGAGACGCTGTATGTGGTATACTCTCTCGGCATCATGCTCGATAAGCAGCCGTCCTACATAATGACCGGCCGTGTCAAGATCCTTCTCGTTCCCCCGGAGTCTGTAAAGGTCGGAGTAGACCATTATGCCGAGCGGGGGAGCGAGCCGCATCAGTCTCCGTTCGAGGCGAAGACTGTCGAGAGACACTAGATATGAAGCGGTGTCGGCGCGGTTGCGCTCAAGGCGTATGATGTTGCTGTGCATTATAGCCTTGAGAGCCGGAAGACTATCGGGCACATAGCGCAGTATCTCGTTGAGGTATTCTATCTGTGTCGGCGCGTCCCACACGCGGCCGTAGGCCATATTTAGTTCATATAGCGTCTCTACCACATGTATGCTGTCGCGGGCGTCGAGAAACGCGGGCAGTATGCCGAACAGTATGTCAGTCTTCCTTTCCGGATCAGTCTCCCCCACGGCCATGTGGAGCAGAAGCCTGGCGCGCAGGTAAGAAGCCTTGTTACGGGGCAGAAGCGCAAGCGCCGCGCTGTCTATGGCATGTGTCTCATGCGGGTCGGAGGCGAATTCCTGCAGTCGGCTTCGTGCGAAAGCAGCCGCAGCAGACATGACTCCGTCGCCAGACTTGAGGGATGCGGCTGAGTCTATCGACTCAAGAGTGAGCCTCAGACGCTCGCTGTCATAGATGTCGGCGATCTCGATCGCGTCTGAAAGGTCGAGAAGGGAATCTATGGTGCGGTCGCCCGTCTCCCATGGCATTCTGAGAGTCTTGCTTCCGCCGCCGCACCCGGAAGTGATCAGAAGTCCGATGATAAATGTAGCACAAATGGCTGTGAGTCTCGTCGCCCGACGCATGATTGTTCCCATACGCTCTATTCTTACGGTTTTTGCAAATTTATATAAAAATCGGACGGTTTGCAAGATTTTTGCAAGATTGTCCCCCTGATTTACCCCTGTGTCTGCTTTCTCTTTTAAAGAAAAAGATATAAATTTACGGCCCAAAGCATGCCGAAATGCAGAGGGATCATGCCGGCGGCGATGATTCCGATTGTTCCAGACCATAATAGCAAACCATAATGACAGAACTATGAAGAAACTTTTCAGAACCTTGCTCCCGGCCGGGTTGCTCGCGGCAGCGGCAGTCGCCATCCACGCGCAGTCTGACAGCCGGGCGGTGACGGGAGTTGCGGCGGATCCCGCCGCACATCTGGCCGCGAAGCCCGGAAGGGGCTACGTGGCTCCTCGTGCCAAAACAGGACGGACGGTTGCCTTGCAGTCGCCGGTGGCCGCGAAGGGAGGATTGTCGTTCCGCGACAACCGCACGAATGCCCCGCTGAAGGAATATATGGAGTATGTTCCCGACATAAAGGGCATGGTCTTCGCTCCCCCGTCGACCACTCTCCACACCATCATGACCGACGGTGCTCCCGAGCCTGAGACCGCTGTGTCGCTCTCGGCCTCGATGTGTACGCCGGGTGGTGGATACGGCACTGACGACACATATTATGTCACACTGCAGTATTCCTACCCAGGCCAGAACATATATTACGCGTTTGCATACGATACCGAGACCTGGCAGATGCGGACCGGCTCGCCCTGGATGCTGTCGCAGAGATTCATGTCGACCGATCTTACATACAATCCCGCCGACGGCCTTGTGTACGGATGCTTCACCAATGACTCCGCCGACGGCTATGAGTTCGGAACGGTCGATTTCGCAGAAGGCGAACGCACGCTGATCAGCACTCTCCCGGCTGCATGGAATGCCTTAGCCGCCGACAAGGAGGGCAATCTTTTCGCCATCGACATGTCGGGAGACCTTCTTAAGGTTGACAAAAGCAACGGTTCCGCCACGGTTGTGGGTGCGACCGGATATGTGCCGCAGAATGTCTCGTCGGCCACCTTCGACCACAAGACCGGACGTCTTTACTGGACTGTCTCGACCGATACCGAAGGTTTCATCTGCGAAGTAGACACCGCCACTGGCAGTGCGACTCGTCTATACGGTTTCCCCGGAGCGGAGGAGGTTTACGCTCTTTATGTCATGCCCCCTGCGGCCGAGGACCGGGCTCCGGCCGCCCCGACCAACCTTGTGCTCGATTTCGAGAAAGGCAATCTGGAGGGTTCGCTGCTGTTTGACGCTCCGGAGACCCTGTTCCGGGGAGAGGAGGCCACCGGCGGCATGGATTACCGTGTGATGCTTGCCGGAGAGACGCTCGCCACCGGCAGTGCGGCTTACGGCGCGAGGGGAGTGCGCACGCCGTTGTTCTCGGTTCCGGCGCCTGGACGTTACAAGTTCACGCTTGTCTGCTCTAACGCCGAGGGCGACAGTCCGAAGGCTGAGGTCGAGAAGTTTATCGGTGCTGACGCGCCGGCGCCGGTCACGGGTGCGAAGGCTGAATATTCCGACGGAATCTTCACCGTGTCGTGGAACGCCCCGGCCGGTAGTGCCAATGGTGGCTATATCGACCCGGAGAGAATCAGATACACCGTGACGCGTCTGCCCGACAATGCCGTTGTGGCCGAAAGCATTGCTGCGCTGTCGGTGACCGATGCCGTGGCCGAACCGGAATCGTTTGTCAGGTACAGATATTCGATCCGTGCTGAGTATGACGGCTGGCAGTCGGCTGCTGTCAATACCAACGGGGTGGGACTCGGAAACATCCTGCCTCCGTGGACTGACGACTTTACGGACTCCGGATTCCTTGAGAGCTACACGCAGATCGACGGCAACGGCGACGGCCGCTGCTGGGGATCGTTTGTAGGGATGGCCCAGGGCATGGGCCCCGTCTACGGTTCCGAGGATTCTAACGCCGACGAGTGGCTTGTGACTCCGGCCATAAGACTCGAAGGGGGCAAGTTCTATAAATTCGGAATCAGTGCGGCCACGATGGGTGCCGCGTGGACCGAGACCTTCGATGTGGCCGTGGGCAGGACACCCGAGGCCGAGGCGATGACCGATGTGTTCCTCGCCGGCGCCACGGTCAATACGGCAAGTTTCATGGCCACCGTGCCGTTCGAGGAGTATTTCACGGTTCCCGAAGATGGTGTGTATTATATCGGCATACATTACAACACGCCAGAGAACGCATATTTCCTCCTGCTCGACAACCTGACGGTGTCGGGGGCTATCGACGCCATGTCGCCCGACGCGGTGTCGGATCTTACCGTCACACCCTGGGCCGACGGCGTGAAGAAAGCCACTGTGGCTTTCACCGCTCCCTCCAGCGACCTGCAGGGAAATCCGCTGCCGTTTCTCGACCGCATAGAGATCAGTCTTGACGGCGAACTTTTCCATACTCTTGCCGATGTCGGCCCGTGCGAGGCCGTGAGTGTCGATCTCGATATACCGACGAGCGGTCTTCACCGGTTCACGGTAGTGGCCTTCAACGGCTCCTCCGAGGGGCGTCCGGTCGAGGCCGAGGCACATGTAGGTCTGAATATTCCGGCTCCGCCCACGGATGTGACGGCGCGGACCGAGGGCGATTCCGGAGTGGTGACGATCAGTTGGACCGGAGTCTCGAAAGATATCGACGGCAAGGATATCCCGGCTGATGAGATCTCTTATCTGATTGTCCGGCTGGTAGGAAGCGAACAGCAGCTTGTGGCTTCCGGAGTGACCGGCGAGTCATACACATACAGTCCGCTGGCGCGTCCGGAAGATGGACAGGAGTTCTTCCAGTATGCAGTCTTCGCGCATGACGAGGCAGGTTTCTCCAACGGCAACATCACCGGCATGATCGCTGTCGGCGCGCCCGACCGGCTTCCCTGGACAGAGTCTTTCGCCGACGGCGGAATCTCGCATATCATGGCGGCTTACCCGCTCGGCGACACCGCCGGATCATGGCAGAACTTCGGCGACCAGAGTTTCTCTATGGGCGTCAAGAGCTATGACGCCGACAACGGCATGATCGGCATGTACGGCCCTTCGATCGGTGACGCGGCGCGTCTCTTCACAGGGAGCATCGACATGACAGGTCTGGAGCATCCGACGCTGACATTCTTCACGTTCAATCTTCAGAACGCCGACGGCGTGCGCGACACCAACACTATAACCGTACTTGCCGACTATGGCGACGGAGAGGGATTCCGCAGCGTGGAGACTATGGTTGTCGACGACATAGCTGCCGGTGTGCGCGGATGGGCAAAGGCCACCGTCGATCTCACGTCGTGCGCCGGCAAGACCGTGCAGCTTGCCTTCGACGCGATGACAAATTCTTATCTATATACGCTCATCGACCTGATGAGGATAACCGACCGCAAGGACAAGGATCTCGCGGTCACTTCGGTCTCCGCTCCCGCGACAGCTGCTCTCGACTCTGAATTCGAGGTGACGGCGGAGGTTGAGAATGCCGGACGCATGTCGGCCGCTGCAGGTTACAAGGTGCTGCTTCTGCGCAATGGCGCGGAGGTGGCGTCAAAGAATGGTGTCGCTCTCGATCCCGGCAAGTCGGCGCAGTTTGTCTTCGCTCAGATCCTCAATGCTTCTGACGAGGATGTAAATGAATATTGTGTGGAAATCGACTGGAGTGCCGACATGAATGCGGATAATGACCGGAGCGAACCTGCCTCCGTGCGTCTGCGGCACGCGTCGTTCCCGGGCGTGCGCGACCTCAGGGCCGTGCGTACCGGCGCGTCGGCGGTGGAGCTTGCGTGGTCGGAACCGGAGAAAATGTCGGATGCCGATGTGCCGGTCACCGAATCGTTCGAGGATGCCGAGACCGCATCCGGTTTCCCGACCGAATATGGCGACTGGACTCTGCTTGACGAGGACAAGGGGTATATCGGCGGTCTCAAAGGACTGGAACTGCCGGGCATACAGACAGGCTCGCAGCAGAGCTTCTGGGTGATGGATGCGGATCATCCGGTGTTCAACGGCAACCTTTCCTACAAGGCCAACAGCGGCTCGAAGTATCTCGCGCAGATGTACACGCTGACCATCACGGCCGATGCTCCCGTGCCGTGCGACGACTGGATCATTTCCCCCTGGCTCAACGAGAAGGCACAGACCGTGGAGTTCTATGCCCGCAGTTACGGCGACGGCGAGACTCACGAACGCTTCCAGTTCCTCTGTTCGCAGACGGGCACTGATCCCGATGACTTCACACGGCTCAAGACAGTCGCGGCAGTTCCTGTGGAATGGACAAAATACAGTTTCGATGTTCCGGAGGGCACACGTTATTTCGCGATCCGATGCACCTCGATCGACGCTTTCATGCTTTTTGTCGACGATATAACCTATATTCCCGCCAACGGTTCAAATTTCGAACTGTCGGGTTATAACGTGTACGTAGACGGAGTGAGAGTGAACGGGTCTCTGCTTCAGGAACCGGGATTTACCGATACTTCGGTTTCTGCCATGAGTGATGCGACGCGTTACAGTGTCAGTGCAGTCTACACACGTGGGGAGTCGAAGGCTGTCAGTGTGCGCGTCGGTGATTCGGGCGTAGGTTCTGTGTCCGCCGCTTTCCGCGCCGAGGGAGGATGTGGCCATATCGATATTCTTGCCGACAGCGAGGAGGTCTCGGTCTGGAATGCGCAGGGTCTCAGGATTTTCGGTGGTAAGGTCGACGGTCATCTGTCGCTGCCGGCCGCACAGGGAGTCCATGTGGTGCGCTGCGGCTCCGCAACTGTAAAGGTTCTTGTGAGATAAACCGTTCGAAGATGTCATAATGATACGGTCTGGATTGCCTCGGCAGTCCGGACCGTTTGTTTTTGCCGCTGCGGCTCAGCGGCGCCAGAAAGAGGGGAGAAGGAGCACGAGATAGGTGAAGATCTCGAGACGCCCCATCAGCATTACCGCCGTAAGCAGCCTCTTGACGGCGTCGGGAAGCATGGCGAACGAGCCTTCGGCTCCGGTCGCGCCGTAGCCGAGTCCGTTGCAGCCGATGCATGAGCAGACCATGAAGAGTGAGTCGGTGAACGTGTAGCCGAAAAATGTTATGATGCCTGTCGCGGTCAGGGTCACGAGCATGTAGATGGCGACGAATGCCGACACGCGCGATACGAGACTGTTGTCGAGCGCGCTCCCGTAGAGCCTCACAACATACATGCGCTTTGGGAAGGCGGTGATGTGCACCTCGTTGCGCAGATTCTGCCACATGACCATCAGGCGGTCGGTCTTAAGTCCGCCTGATGTCGAACCTGCGCACGACCCGCAGATCATGAGAATGATGGTGATGAAAAGCATCGGTTCCCCCCAGTGTTCGACCGGACCGGCCGAAAAACCGGTCGATGTTATGGCCGACACCACGTGAAAAAGGGGATATACAAGCAGGTTGTCGGTGTCGGCAGTCTCTCCGCGAAGCAGCGCGGAAAGCAGTGCGAGCAGATATGCGCACAGTGTCATGGCTGTGAAGACCCTCACCACGCTGTTGCGGAAGAAACCGCGCACGTCGCCTTTCCACATATTGAATAGCAGCAGGAAGTTGAGGCCGCCGACAAACATCACTCCCGTCACGACGCACATAATGTAGTCCGAATGCCATGAGAGCAGACCGTCGTTGCGTGTCGAGAATCCCCCGGTGGCTATGGCGGCGAAAGTATGGCACACGCTGTCGAACAGATCCATCGGGCCGATCCAGAGCAGAACGACCGACACGACGGTAAGCGTGACGTATACCGCCCAGAGGGCGAGTGCGGTCTGACGGATGCGCGGATGTATTTTGCCGTGGGTGATGCCGGTGGCCTCGGCGTTGAACATCGAAATGCCGATCGATTTGTTGAGCTCGGGGAGCAGCGCGAGCATGAAGAGGATTATGCCGAGTCCGCCGATCCATTGCGACAGGGCACGCCAGAACAGAATGCCGTGCGACATGGCCTGCACGTCGGTTATGACGCTCGCGCCGGTGGTGGTGTAGCCCGATATGATCTCGAACATGGCGTCGGTGAAGCCAAGCGGGTGTGAGCATGTCATCAGCGGGATTATGCCGAAGAATCCGAACACCACCCATATCACGGCGGTGATTATGAAGCCTTCGCGGGCGCGTATCGGCTCGCGGCAGCGGCGTGTAGCGTATATGGCGGCAAGTCCGGTGGCGGCCGCCGCCGCAGATGCGATCAGAAATGTCTTCCAGTCGCTTTCGCCGTAGACGAGGCTTACGGCCATTGGCAGCAGCAGAATAGCGGCGTCTATCAGCACAAGGCGTCCGATGATGCCGGCCATCGCCCCTATGCGCAGTGATGTCTTCATGCGGTGATTGTTTTGACGGGTCTTTATTGCCGGAACAGGCGTTTGACTTTCGACAGGCTTCCGGTCAGGAAGAACACCACAACGTGGTCGCCGGGACGGACGCAGGTGTTGCCTTCGACCATGATCCCTTTCCCGTCGCGGACGAGTCCGGCTATGGTCAGCTCGCGCGGGAGCGACAGTTCTCCGATCGGGCGCGACACGATGCGCGAGCCTTCGCGGGCCACGATCGTAGTGACTTCGGCCTTGTCGGTGGCGAGGCATTGGGTTGTGGCCATTTCGGAGCCGAGCAGGAAATTCATCACCATGCCGGCGTTGAGCTGTTTCTTGTTGACGATCTTGTCGATATCGAGACTTTCGGCTTCCTGCACATACTGGAATTCCTCGATGCGGGCCAGAGTCTTCCGCACGCCGTGCTCGCGGGCCACCATGCAGGCCACGATGTTGGCCTCCGATTTGCCGGTGAGCGCGAGAAACATGTCGCATTGTCCGATGCCTTCCTCTTTCATGGCCACGACATCGCTCGACCGGGTGTTGACGACCACCGCGTCGGGAAAACGCGAGGCCATGTCGCGGCATCGTTCGCGGTCGGGGTCGATCACGGTGACTGAGATCCCGCCGCCGAGAAGCTTGAGCACGTTCTCGGTGACGCGTCCGGCTCCCGTGATCATGATTCTTCCGGCCTTGACCGAGCTGCCGCCGCAGAGTGTGTGGATACGTGATGCGTTTTCGGGGAGTGTCGAGATGTAGAGCGTGTCGCCCGAAAGAATGAAGTCGTCGCCCCGGGGAATGATGACTTTGTCGCCACGTTTTATGGCGGCGACATGGCAGAATCTCGGTGACTGTATAAAGTCTCGGAGACGGTGGCCGGCAAGTGAGCCTTCTTTATGAACCCTGACACCGACAACGAGCAGTTCGCCGTCGAGCAGCCTGAACCAGTCGCTCGCCCAGTTGTGGCGTATGAAGTGCATGATGGTCTCGGCCGCCATCCTTTCAGGGTATATGGTCATGTCGATGCCGAGATGCCTGAGGAGCTGCCCGATACGGGGATCGGAGAATTCGGGGTTGTCGACACGGGCCACACATTTCGACGCGCCGAGTCCCTTGGCAAGCTCGCAGGCCACGATGTTGGCGTTGTCATCGGGGGTAACGGCCACGAAGAGATCGGTGTCGGCAACTCCGCATCCGGCAAGTGCCGAGGCCGATACGGGATTCCCGTTAAAGGTCAGAAAGTTGGATGTGGCGTCAAGTTCCTGAAGACGCTCGCGGTCGGCACCCATCAGCACCACGTCCTGATTCTCGACCGACAGCATCTCGGCAAGATGAGAACCGGTCTCTCCGTCGCCTGCTATTAGTATCTTCATATCCCTTAGATAAGTACTGCTCTTTTACAGCTCCTGCGGTTACCAGTTGCCGTTGACGGCCCTGGCCACCGTGCGGGCTTCCTCGTCGGTCATCACCGGCGAGATGGGCAGAGACAACTCGCGGTCGTGTATGCTTTCGGTCACGGGCAGAGACATGCCGTTCCATTCACTGTAGCATTCCTGCTTGTGCGGCGGAATCGGGTAATGGACAAGGGTCTGGATTCCATTGCTGTCAAGATGGCGCCTGAGGTCATTGCGGCGTCCGGTCAGAACCGGAAACACGTGGAAGACACTGTCGACAGCAGCCGGAATTTCAGGATTTTCGCCGAAGTAGAGTTCTTTGCCTGGAATCTCGACTTCGGGGTTGCAGATCTCTTCAAAATATATGCGGGCGATATGCCGCCGCTTTTCATTGTCTTCGTCGAGGTGCCGCAGTTTGACATCGAGCACGGCGGCCTGTATCTCGTCGAGACGTGAGTTGCGCCCCCTGTAGCGGAACACATATTTTTCAGCCGATCCGTAGTTGGCCAGTGCGCGGACTGTGTCGGCAAGCTCTTTGTCGGAAGTGGTGACCGCGCCTCCGTCGCCAAGCGCGCCGAGGTTTTTGCCGGGGTAGAAACTGTGGGCTGCGGCTATACCGAGGCTGCCTGTGCGCCGGTCTCCATATCGGCATCCGTGTGCCTGGGCATTGTCTTCGACAAGCAGCAGACCGCTCCGCTCCACGATCTCTGCCATACGGCTGGTGTAGGAACAGCGGCCATACAGGTGGACGGTGAGAAGGGCTCTGGTCTGCGGTGTCATGGCTTTCTCGATCTGGCCGGGATCTATCTGAAGCGACCGTGGATCAGGCTCGACAAGAACCGGGCGGAGACCTGTCTCTGTAAGTGCGAGTATCGACGCTATATATGTGTTGGCCGGCACGAGCACCTCGTCGCCGGGATGGAGACGCCCGGTCTCGATAAGGGCGCGGAATATCAGAACGAGCGCGTCAAGGCCGTTGGCGCAGCCGACGGCGTGGCCGGTTCCTATGAAACTGGCGAAGTTCTGTTCGAACCTCCGGTTCTCCTCGCCCTGCAGATACCACCCGGAACGGATGACGCGGCTTACGGCCTCGCCGATCTCCGCTCCGTGTGATTCGGTTATTTTCTTAAGATCAAGAAATTTAATCATGATTCGCAAATTTAAGCCGCGACATGCTAAAGCATTATCTCAAGTATATAAACGCCTGCTCCGGCGAGATAGCCGACGAGTGCCGGGAGAGTGAAGTATTTCAGATACCATCCGAAGTTGATCTTCTCGAGCCCCATGGCGATGACGCCGGCTGCCGATCCGATGATCAGAAGGCTGCCTCCGACTCCGGCGCAATAGCTTAGGAATTCCCAGAAGATGCCGTCCTGCACGAAGTTGGCGGCGTATCCGACGGCGGCGGCGTCCTCAAGGGGATACATTCCCATGACTCCGGCCACAAGGGGAACATTGTCGAAGATCGACGACATGATGCCGAGCAGGACGTTGATTATGTATACGTTGTGCACTTCCTCATCGAGCCATGAAGCGGTGGCGGCAAGTACACCCGTGGCTTCGAGCACGGCAACTGCGAGCAAAATGCCGAGGAAGAAGAGTATCGAGGGCATGTCGATACGCGCGATGACTTGCGGAAGCCGGTGCTGTTTGCGACGTTCGATGCGTTTGCCGTTATAGAATATCTCGGTGTAGAGCCAGAGAGCCCCGAGCACGAAGAGCATGCCGACAAACGGTGGCAGGTGGGTTATGCTCTTGAAGACGGGCACGAACAGCAGACCGCCGACACCGAGGCAGAATATCGTAAGGCGTTCCGCACCTGACATGCCGTGTGTCTGGTCTTCGACAGGATGCTCGAACGTGGGGATTGTGCCCTTGAGAGACCGGCTGATGATCAGCAGAGGCACGATCATCGCCACGACAGAGGGCAGAAGCACGCGCTCGATCAGAGCCGGAGCCGTGACATTTCCTTTCACCCAGAGCATGATGGTGGTGACGTCGCCGATCGGACTCCATGCGCCGCCTGTGTTGGCGGCTATGACTATCATGCCCGCATATAGCCAGCGTTCATGCTGGTCTTCGATGATCTTGCGGAGCAGGAGCACCATGACTATAGTGGTGGTCATGTTGTCGAGCACGGCGGAGAACACGAATGTCACGGCGCATATCACCCAGAGAAGCCTGAGCTTGTCGCGGGTGGTGATCCGGCTTGTGATCACGGTGAAACCACCGTGGATGTCGACAAGCTCGACTATGGTCATCGCTCCGATTAGAAAGAAGAGTGTCTGAGTCACGTCACCGAGCGATTCGACAAGACGCACATCGGTGACATAGCCGAGTGCCTGGCGGTGAAGGCTCGCGCCGGTGAGCGACGGGTGGGAATCGAGATAAGCCTTGAACGCATCGGGTTCGATGAGCGGAACTATGTATTCCGCTCCGAGCGCGTAGATTATCCAGAGCAGCATGCCGAGCATAAGGGCTGTCGCAGTCTTGTCGACTTTGAGCGGATGCTCGAGGGCTATGGCGAGATAGCCGATGAAAAACAATACGATCAATGTTGTGATCATGGAGTTCGGGTACAGGTTAAAGGTTAAAGGTTATAGTCAGATGCTTGATTGTCTTTCATGTGGAACCGGTGTTTTCATCTGTCGGGTCTGGCGACCGGTGATATTTGCCGGCCATGCGGCCTCTCGGGCTGCATGGCCGGCGTGGTGTGTTTCTGTGGAGTTATCTTTTTTTCTTCTTGGTGCCGCTTTTCGGTCTTGCAGAGGCTTTTCTCTTTTTTGAGGTCTTGCCTGTGGCTTTTGATCCGGTTTTCTTATTCGCTTTTTTTCCGGCTGATGCCTTCCCGGACGAGGGAATCTTAAGCGCGTCGCCGGGATGCAGTTCGTCGCCGGTCAGTTTGTTGGCTTTCTTCAGCTCGGCCACTGTAGTGCCATATTTCTTGGCAATGGTCGTGAGATTCTCTCCGCTCTTGACGGTGTGGGAAGCGGGCTTAGCCTGTTTTTTTCTGGCTGAGGTCTTGCTTTTTTCGGAGCTTCCCGCTTTCCCGGTAGCGGTTTTTGCTGTTTCCGTCTGTTTTTTCGCAGACTCCTTTTTCCAGGAGTTGTCCTGACGCGGTGTCTGTGTCTCTCTTGCCGACGGGGCGACGGGGCGTGCGCCCGAAGCGTCGGCTATGGCTGCAGAAGTTGTGATGCGCAGCATCTGTCCTGTGCGGACAGCGTTGCGTGTCAGATTGTTCCATGATTTGATATCATTGACGTCAACCTGATATTTTTTGGCAATTGCCGACAGGGTCTCTCCGGGTTCGACTTTGTGCGATACGGTCTTTGTCTCACCTGAAGCCGCAGTGGCGCGTCTGACGGTCGCGGGCTGCTCGGCGGGAGCCTGTTCGAGCAGGGTGTTGTCTGCTTCCTCCTCATTCTCGATCAGCTGGGCGAGCTGTGCGTCTGGCTGCTCCCCGGGCTGTGCGTCGGTTCGCCGGGCATATTTGTCGGCGTCGCAGTCGAGAATCTCCTCCTCGCTCATGATGTATGCTTGCACCTGTTGCGATGGCAGCACAAGAGTGTACTGGCGGTCAGGGCGTCCCGGTATGATGTCGGCGCGGAACTGCGGGTTTAGCACCCTGAGCTGGTCGACCGGAATGTCGAGTATCTTCGAGATCTGGTTGAAGTGCACACGGTCGGATATCATCAGCGTGTCGGTCACAAGAGGCTTGGTAGCGAGCACCGGACTGATGTTGTGGTATGGGTAATAGTTCATCACATAGTTTGCGGCGATGAACATCGGTACGTATCCGCGTGTCTCGGCGGGCAGAAAATAATAGATCGACCAGAAATCATGCTGCGAGGGGTCTCCGCCCGCACGGCGTATGGCTTTGTTGACAGTGCCGGGTCCGCAGTTGTAGGCGGCTATGGCGAGCGACCAGTCGTTGTATGTGGCATACAGATCCTTCAGGTAGCCAGCGGCCTTTTGCGATGACAGGTAGGGGTCTCTGCGCTCGTCAACGAGCGATGATACCTCCATGTCGAGGCCTTTGCCGGTGGCGAGCATGAACTGCCACAGTCCTGTGGCGCCGTGGCGTGAGACTGCGTTGGGATCGAGACCGGACTCGATTACCGGCAGATATTTGAGCTCGAGAGGCAGACCGGCCTCTTCGAGTGCCTGTTCGAAGATCGGCATGTAGTAGAGGCTCAGTCCGAGCATGGCGGCCACAGCCGGACGGCTTTTGGCCGTGTAGCGGTCGATATAGCTGCGCACGATCTGGTTGAACGGCATGTCGATCACGGTGTTGAGACTTGCCAGTCTCTCGCGTATGGTCGCATCTGAAACCGTCACGTCGCCCTGCGTGCGGTAGCGGTCGTCGGTAGCGGTGTAGTTCTTCATATACCACCCTTCGAGCATCTTGCGGGTGTCGATCTCATAGCTCTCGGGAAAGACGATGTTGGAATCGGTTATGTCGCTTTTGACGTCGAGTATGTTCTTGGCCTTGTCGGCGTTGGCCGCAGCGGGCGTCAGTATGGCGGCTGCTGCGAGAAGGGTTATATGTAGAATCCGTTTTGTCATGATCTTATGTTGTTCTGTTGGACAGTGCGTTGTAATGCTTAGAAAGTGAACGCCCAGTTTATGCCAAGTGCCGGACGACCTTTGGCCGACGGCTGTTCGAGCAGCGTGGGCGACCAGTCGAGCGAGAGATCCGGGCTGACGTCGAAGTGGGTCAGCGATGCGTCTACATAGGCATCGAGAATGCAGAGGGCGTAGAGTGCGACAAGCCCGATGATGCAGAGATCGCGGTTGCGGCGGGCGTAGTCTTTGCGGCTCTTAAACGTCTGCTCAAGCCAGCTCTTGTCGAGATCCTCCTCTTTGACGGTAGGAGGGAAAAAGTCCATATATGACTTTGTCTGCGGGTCGTTGTCGAGCAGGTCGCGATATCCCTGCATATAGTCTTGATACTGAGTGTTGTTCCAGTTTGTGGCGTATCCGAGTCCCATGAAGCCTCCGATCACTATCGGAAGTTTCCAGTAGCGGCGGTTGTAGATCTGTCCGAGTCCGGGGCAGAGAGCCGAGAGCCAGACGGCTCTGGTTGGCGAGGGATTGAATGGTATCTTGCCGTTTTCGTCATAGGCGTAGTCGTCGGCACGGACTTCGGTCGGCGGTATCGTGTCGGACGGAAGTCTGCTGTCGGGAATCTCGATCTCCGCGTCAAGGTATACTGTGGAATCCGATGGGAGCGGAGGCTGGCCGATTTCTTCCGTGTCGGGAATGACCGGCGTTTTCGACACATGCCGGACGGCAACGGCAGAGGTTGCGGCACGGCATGTCGGCGACAGATAGCCCGCAGGGAACAGCATCAGCAGACACAGAACCGCGGCGAGTGTTCTCTCCGCGGAACTTTGTGCATGTCGGTTTGCTGACTGTTCTGTCGTTTTCATCATGATGCCGTTGTTTTCGCCGTGAGGCTCATTCGAGAGCCTTGATGAGGCGGTGGAGTTCGTCGTCAGACGAGAATTTTATCGTGATCGAACCGCGTCCGGCGGCGTTTCGGGTGAATTTGACAGGTGTGCTGAAACGCTGCGAGAGCATGTCGGCGAATCCGGAATACATGTCGGGTGCCGGGGTGTCTTCTTTGGCAGGTTCTTTTTTTTCGGCGTCGGAGAGCTCGCGTGCGAGCCTTTCGACGGCACGCACCGAAAGACCGTCTTTCAGAATCCTTTTGTAGAGTCTGAGCTGGTCTTTGGGGTCGGACACGGCGAGTATGGCGCGTGCATGTCCCATGTCGATCATGCGGTCGCGGAGTCCGAGCTGAATTTCAGCTGGCAGTTTGAGCAGCCTCAGGTGGTTGGCTATGGTGGCCCTTTTTTTGCCGAGACGTTCGGAGAGACGCTCCTGGGTGAGACGGTAGGTGTCGATCAGTTTCTTGAATCCGAGTGCGACCTCGATTGCGTTGAGATCCTCGCGCTGTATGTTCTCTATCAGAGCCATCTCGGTCATCTCGGAGTCTGAGGCGGTGCGGACGTAGGCCGGGACTGACGTCAGTCCGGCGCGTGTGGCGGCACGCCACCGGCGTTCGCCGGCTATGATCTGGTAGTTGCCGGAGTCGGTCAGACGCAGTGTCAGCGGCTGTACGATTCCGAGTTCCCTGATCGATGCGGCGAGTTCGTCGAGACTTTCTTCGGAAAATGTTCGGCGGGGCTGGTCAGGATTGGGCGATATCCGGGCCATGTCGATCTCGGATATCGCCGAACTTCCGTCCGTGCGCACTTCGCCGAGGCTGATCAGCGAGTCGAGTCCTCGTCCGAGGGCGTTTCTTTTTGGAGTCATTTCTTCTTTTTATTGCGTGAACGGAGTTCTTTGGCAAGCTGTGTGTAGGCTATCGCGCCCCGCGAGTCGGGATCGTAGAGTATGACGGGCAGACCGTGGCTTGGCGATTCCGAGAGCTTGATGTTGCGCGGTATGACGGTGGTGAACACCATGTCGCCGAAGTGGCCTTTGAGTTCCTCGAATATCTGGTTGGCGAGCCGGAGGCGGGCGTCGTACATGGTGAGCAGGAATCCTTCGATCTCAAGCTGCGGCCGCAGGCGGCTCTTGATGATCCTGACCGTGTTGAGCAACTGTGCTATCCCTTCAAGAGCGAAATATTCGGCCTGGACCGGTATCAGCACCGAGTCTGAGGCGGTGAGGGCATTGACAGTGATGATGCCCAGCGAGGGGCTGCAGTCTATCAGGATGAAGTCGTATAGGTCTTTCACAGGTTCAAGGGCGCGGGCGAGCATCCGCTCGCGGTCCGGACGGGACATAAGCTCGACTTCCGCGCCGACGAGGTCGATGCGTGAGGGGATGATGTCGAGACCCTTTACCTGTGTGGGCATGATGGCGTCGGCGGCAGGGTAGCCGTCGATCAGGCATTCGTAGATGCTTGCGTCCGATTCGGTCGGCTCGACTCCGATTCCCGATGTGGCGTTGGCCTGGGGATCGGCGTCTACAAGAAGCACTTTGCGCTTGTCAGACGCCAGACATGCGCCCAGATTGAAGGATGTCGTTGTCTTGCCGACTCCTCCTTTCTGATTTGCTATTGCGATTATCTTTCCCATATAGGTGAATTATTTCGCAAAAATAATGAAAATTTGCCGATTATCCGAATGAGCGCATACAAAATCGCGGTGTCTTAAGAAAGTTTAAGTTTAAGACCCCGCGATTGTCAATAATCGGTATTTCCTAATTTATGGCTTCTCCCCGCCGGCGTTTGTGGCGGGGCGTGACGTGTCGCGTCATCTGACTGTGATCTTGAATGTGGAGGATTGTGTCTTTACCACATAGATGCCGCAAGGCAGCGCGGGTCTGGGTGCTCCGGCCTCTTTGACTGCCGCACGGACTCCGGTGACGGTAAAGTATTCGCATGCCGACGACAGCTCTGCCGATGCGGGGGCGTCTGAAATCATGTCTACGGAAACCGGCCTGAAGTCTTCGGTCGGGCGGAGTCCGATTATTTTCCCGTCTGACACTACGAATGAGTAGCTTGAGGTCTGTCCATACGGGGTTTTGACCGGTATGAACAGGGCGTCTTCCTCTTGCGACCGGGCATAGACGGGAAGAATGTCGTACTGCCCGTCGGGAAGTGAAGGCATTTCGAATTCCATGCCTCTGAAACCGTACATGATGGCGAGTCCTTCGAACGGTTCCACAAGATATTCTGGCTCTGCTCCGGCGTCGGTGCGGTCGGATATGCGGAGTCCTATCATGCCTGACTCTATGTCGCCCGGGCCGGCATTGTATATCATGTTCGTGACAGTGAGGATATTGGTCTTGCGTGTATACGTCATGTCAAGTCTGCTGTCGCTGACAACTGTCGCGCCCCACTCCGAGTCTCCGGAGCGGTCGGGGCGTATGCCGACGATTATGTCCTGCATGTAATTGAAGCCGGAGTCGGCGCCGCCGATGCCCTGGTTGATGGGATCGAGCGCGTCAAGCAGAAAGTATCCGTCGCTCATTCCTCCCCATCCCCAGTTGAAATGGAAGTATCCGTCCGCGCTGTATCCGTCGCACACGAACGAGTGGCCGCCGATGTTGGCCTGTCCGT
The DNA here is from genome assembly GCA_009775355.1 of Muribaculaceae bacterium. Taxonomy (GTDB): domain Bacteria; phylum Bacteroidota; class Bacteroidia; order Bacteroidales; family Muribaculaceae; genus Lepagella. Next base: position 14,616 of record VSPN01000013.1, on the reverse strand, counting down.
CATATATCACAGGCCCGTCGTTGAGAAGCGAAGTGTAGATGATCTCCTCCCATTCATCAAGAGGGTAGTAGTCGCGCTGCAGGTAGCGCAGAGATTTGTCGTATCTGAAATATAGGCCGAGTGCGCGTCCGATTCTTATCGATGTCGCTCCGGAAGCTTCGGGACTGTATCCCATCTCGACCGAGTGGCCGGCGGCGACCATAAGTCTTGCCACAGCCTCCTGCTGCTGCTCGGTAGCGTCGATTCTGAGAGCGTGGCCATCGAAGACTGGCAGATAGTCATTGAGCATCAGATCCCATCTGAACTCTTGTGCGGAGTAGTTCATCGACAGAGTCCGGCCTCCCCATTCGTATTGGTTTGATCCCTCACCCGTGTCAGGCCAGTTGTGGTATTTCATGACCTGGGCCATAGCAGTTGCCACACAGCCGGTGACTGATCTTCTTCCATCCAGCTCGGGGCAGAGGTTGTTGTAAGGTGTGCTCTGGTTCCATCTTGTCTGGCAGAGAGGTTCTATAGGCTCACGGTAGGGGCGTTCGGATCTCCGCGTCACCGCATCCGGATGGCTTCCGGCATATTCGGCCTGGCGTCCCAGCTCGTCGAGCCAATACTCGAACGCGGGAGCGAAATTGCCGGTTTCATCGCATAATTCCGATGTGCCGTAGCCCAGAATGGCGGGAAGACTGTCGTCGGCCGGAGCGATTATGAACCCGCTGCCGGAGTTTGCCTCGAATACAAAGAGGGTGTCATGGGAGCCGGCCTTGCGCGTATGAAGCAGAGTGTAGCCCGCTCCGGGGGCGTGCATTGTCTGCGGTGAGGAGCCGAGGGCTCGCGTGAGAGCCTCGTCGGGCGATACGGGGGCAGCCTGGACGGCAAGTGCTGTCGCGGCCAATGACAGAATAGGAATGAGTTTTTTCATTGCGGTGTTATTGTAGTTTTTCGGTTGCCTCGCGGATGCGTTTCATGGCTTCGCGGATGTTGTCGTCTGATGTGGCATAAGAGAGACGTATGAATCCGTCGGCGCAGAATGCAGCGCCGTCGACACATGCCACGTGTGCTTCCTGAAGCAGATACATCACGTAATCAGCACTTGAGCCGATACGGAGGCCGTCATGTTCCTTTCCAATAAGTGCGGTGACATCGGGGAAAAGATAGAACGCGCCCTGCGGACGGTTGGTCTTCCAGCCCGGTATTGTGTCGGCCAGACTGCATATCAGATCACGGCGGCGTTCGAACGCCACCCGCATCTCTTCAACGCAGTAGCGCGGGCCGAGATAGGCGGCTTCCGCCGCTTTTTGGGCTATCGACGATGCTCCCGAAGTGTATTGCCCCTGAAGCTTGACTACGGCTTTCGCTATCGGTTCCGGTGCTGCAAGATAACCGATTCTCCATCCGGTCATGGCGTAGGCTTTCGACACGCCGTTGATTATCATGGTGCGATCCTTCATGCCGGGGCATGCTGCTATGCTGCTTACGCCTCCGACGAAGTTGATGTGCTCATAGATCTCGTCCGACAGTATGAGGATGTTGTCGTGAGGTTCGAGCACTCGTGCGAGAGCCTCGAGTTCATCGGCGGAATATACGGATCCTGTAGGGTTGCAGGGGGAATTGAGCATAAGCATTCTCGATTTGTCGGTAATCGCCTTTTCGAGTTGCGCGGGGGTGATCTTGAAGTCGTTGTCGGGCGATGCCTCCACAAGCACGGGCACACCTTCGGCCAGCTTGACCATTTCGACATACGACACCCATGCCGGCACAGGTATTATCACCTCGTCGCCGGGGTTGACTGTGGCGAGAAGCGCGTTGGCGAGCTCTTGCTTGGCTCCGTTGCCAACGACTATCTGCGTGGGCGCGTAGTCAAGTCCGTTCTCGGTCTTGAGCTTGTCGCAGACGGCGCGGCGCAGAGACTCGTAGCCTGCCACTGCCGTGTATCTCGAATAGTTCTCGTCTATGGCCTTCTTGGCGGCTTCCTTGATGAATCCGGGAGTGTTGAAATCCGGCTCTCCTGCCGACATGCCGATTATGTCGACTCCTGCAGCGCGGAGTTCGTTGGTCTTCTGAAGCATTGCGAGTGTAGCTGATGCCGACAGATTGCGGACGCGTTCTGAGATGTGGTTCATAGCTTTTTTGTTTGAAATGCAAATATACGAAAGTGTTTCTGGTTATCCAAATATAAGACATTTATTCTGAAATAAATGCAATTTTTACAGAAGAATGTGCCGAATTCATGGGGAGTACATGAATTTTACAACTTCATTATGATTCGAGTATGAGGGGTACGACAAGTGTTATCGTCGTGTTGGGATCGAGACGGTGGCCTCCTTCGAAGTCGCGCGCGTCGCTGTAGTGGCTGAGGTATTCCTCTCTGCAGTTTACCACGTCATCACGGGTGCCGAACAACGCGGTGACAAGAGCCGGATCATCTTTGTCGCATCGGGTTATGCCGGATGTGGGATCGAACTGCTTCGACTCAAGTTTCTCATATTTCTTTACAAGTTTCGCGGAGATTTCGAATTCTGTCGCTCCGTCCTTGCGCGGATTGTGGAAAGGAAGCCTGGTTCCGGTCTTTTCCGACATATGGCGCGAGGTGTGGAACGACGGATTGATCAGAATCCTGCGGAATCCCCGGAACATCTGGGCGAACATGGCACCCATCGAGGTGCCGACGATTATCGCGTCGGGTCTTAGTGTCGAGGCGAGTCGGCGCAGTTCGGCGACGGCGACCTCAGGCTGGACCGGAATGTCGGGAGAGATCACTTCATGTTTCGGCAGGGTGCGCCGCAGACGCTGGGCGGTAGTGGACTGTCCGGACGAGGAGAGTCCGTGCAGGTAGACTACTTGTCTTTTCTTTTCCATATGTAAAGTCTGTCTGAAGGTCTGATCTTTTCGGGAACGGGCATCGAGAAGAGTTGTCCTTTCGTGACTTTATCGACCGGGCGGAGGTCGAAGCGCAGTTCCCCTACGGTCATTATTATCGCGCCTGTCGTCGGTCCGGAAATCACGATTTCATCGCCTGTTTTCAGTTCTCCGGCTTCAAGCAGGAATTCTCCGACTCCGATTTTCGGGAAGTGTCTTATGGCTTTTGCTGCATATTGTTTGACGCGGGTGGCCGATGAACCGTATTTCGAACTCCATTCGCCGAGTCGCTGTCCCATGTAGTATCCGTTCCAGAATCCCCGGTTGAATACGCGGGCGAGCCTTTCGTTCCATTTTTTTACGGATTCATCGGTGAAATTTCCCTCCGCCAGTGCTGTAAGAGCCTCGGAATAGCAAGCCACTGTCTCGGCCACATATTCCGCCCCTCGGGCGCGACCCTCGATCTTGAACACTCTGACTCCGGCATCGACCATCTTGTTGAGGAAGTGGATTGTCTTCAGATCTTTGGGCGACATGATATACTGGTTCTCGATATCGAGCTGTTCGCCGGTCTCGCGGTCGGTCACTGTGTATGCCCGGCGGCATATCTGGTTGCATGCTCCCCGGTTGGCCGACGAGTTCATCTCGTGGAGGCTGAGGTAGCATTTGCCGCTTACGGCCATGCAGAGGGCACCGTGGCAGAACATCTCAAGGCGTATGGGCTTGCCTGCCGGGCCGGAGAGTCCGGTTTCGGTGATCTGTCTGTGAATCGCGGTCACTTTTTCCATGTCGAGCTCGCGGGCGAGCACCATCACGTCGGCGAACTGAGCGTAGAACTTTACTGCCTCGAAGTTGGTGATGTTGACCTGTGTCGATATGTGTACTTCCTGTCCGATCTCGCGGGCGTAGAGTATCGCGGCCATGTCGGAGGCAATGATGGCCGATATGCCCGATGCTTTGGCGCGGTCTATGATGCTGCGCATCAGATCCATGTCGGAATCGTAGATCACAGTGTTGACGGTCAGATATGTCTTGACGCCCCTGTCGGTGCAGAACGCGGCGATCTCCGCCATGTCGTCGGCGGTGAAGTTGGCACTTGAGCGAGAGCGCATGTTGAGCCCCTCTATGCCGAAGTAGACGGCGTCGGCACCGGCTTTGACAGCGGCGGCCAGAGATTCCCGGCTTCCAACCGGGGCCATTATCTCAAAGTCTTTTCTTTTCATTTCTTCGTGCAGATGTAATATGTCACGGATCCGAATGTCATGGACCGCCACCGGCATCCGGCCAGTCCGGCTTTCGCCATAAGGGCGGTCATTTCGTCGCGCTGCGGAGCTGCGGCGATACTTTCAGGCAGGTATGAATAGGCGCGTGAATCGCCCGACACGATCCTTCCGATGGTGGGAATGATGCGTCGTGAATAAAGTCTGTAGATGCCGCGGACCGGTGTGGAGGCCGGCTCCGACAGCTCGATTACGCACAGTGTGCCTCCGGGGCGGAGAACTCTCGCCATCTCGGCCAGACCGCGGTCGAGGTGCTGGAAGTTTCTTACGCCGTAGGCAACGGTCATGAGGTCGAAAGAGTTGTCGTCAAACCGCATCCGTAGTGAATCTCCACGCTCGAAGCAGATGTGTTTTTGTGCGGATTCATCGAGGTCTTTCAATTTATTACCGGCGATTGCGAGCATTCCCTCCGACAGATCGATACCGGTGACACTGGCGCGGGGAAACCGTCGGTGCAGGTCGAAGGCCACATCGCCGGTGCCTGTCGCTATGTCGAGAATCCTTATGTCTGCGTTGCTGTCAAGACCCCGGGTCGACGCATTGAGTGCTCGCGACCGCCAGACCCGGTGCAGTCCGAAAGTCATGGCCATGTTCATGAAGTCATAGGCCGGGGCTATCGAGTCGAACATTTCTTCGACTTGATCGGCTTTTTCGCGTGTGCCGTCATATGGATTCACAAGCTCGGCACCCGTGAGGGCCGGTTTGTTGCGGTTGTCAGTGTTATCAATCATCGTCAGTGATAGGGATCTCGGTCAGATTTTTTTAGAGAAGCTTCGTCTTCGTCTGTGCTGGCGTGTATTGAAATATTCCCATTGGGTGTGGACTTTCGAGTTGGTCTCCATTTCCGGGTTTGATTCAGCATATCGGTATCCGTTGGCTACGTAATATGGAATGAGATCCTGAAAAAGGAGAGCGTTTACCCCCTTGTTCTGGTATTCGGGATGCACGGCCACGAGCAGCAGGTCCACGCGGTCGTTTTTCCCTTTGAGACCCCGGAGCAGATGTATCCATCCGAAAGGGAAAAGTCTCCCTTTCGATTTCTGGAGCGCGCGGCTCATCGAGGGCATTGAGATGCCGACGCCCACAAGGCGTCCGTTTCTGTCAGTGACAAGGGTGAGCAGGTCGAGGTTGAGCAGGTCGAGATACAGGTCGATGTAATATTCGATCTGGCGTTCGGTGAGCTGCGAATACTGGTAAAGGTCGCGGTATGCCTCGTTGATCAGGTGGAAAAGCGCGTGCCCGTATTCTTTCTTGATGCGTTTGCGGCTTTTGTATTTGATGACTTTCAGGCCGAACTTGCTTTTCACTATGTCGGCGATGCGGTTGTATCGCTCGGGCACTGTGTCGGGCACTTCCATCAGAAACTCCACCCAATCGGATTCCTTCTTGTATCCGAGTTTCTCGAGATGCGACGGATAGTAGGGGTAGTTGTAGATGGTTGCCATGGTGGAGAGTTCGTCGAAACCCTCCACCAGCATGCCCTCGTGGTCGAGATCTGTGAATCCGAGCGGACCGATCAGCCGGTTCATCCCTTTCAGTCTCGCCCATTTCTCCACAGCCTTCATAAGTTCGGCCGACACTTCATGGTCGTCGACAAAATCGATGAAGCCGAATCTGGCAGTCTTTTCATGCGATTTCTCGTTGACCTGACGGTTTATGATGCCGGCCACGCGTCCGACGGCCTTGCCGTCGCGGAATGCCATGAACAGAACCTGCTCGCAAAATTCCGAAGCGGGGTTGGCGTCGGGCGACAGAGTCCTTATGTCATCGTAGATCATCGGCGGCACATAGTACGGATTGCCGTCATAGAGGTCTATCTGGAACCGTGTGAATGCGCGCAGGTTCTTTTTGGATGGTTCTAATTCTCTGATTTCAATCATTGATGGGTAGTGTCCGTTTATTTCAGCGTGAGCCAGAGCAGAAGAATCACCATGATCGCGATGAAAGCGATGATCATGTAGTAGATCTGCGAGGAATTGCGCCGTTCGACTGCAAGGTGAATGTCGGCCACCGAGGGGAGAGACTTGTCGTTGGCCTCGCATTTTTCGGCGATTTTGCGCAGCCGAGGAAGCGATGTCGGCAGATGGTCGAGAACCTCGTTGAGTACCTTGCCATAATTCCTTATGTCGGCTTCTGTGTCGTGAGCCGAGAGCCTGTCCTGCTGTGCGTATCCGACATTGATAAGTTTCAGATTCTCGTTGTATTCCGTGAAAATTATTGTCTCGGGCGTGATCGGGTCATGCACGATGTGGTTTTCCTGGATATACTGCATTGCGTCGAGAAGCTGGGTCTGAAGCCTGTGCACTATCTTTGGCGTGAGTCTCTTCTCATCGATGAGCCGGCGCAGCGAATAGCCATAGACGTCATCGGTGATGATCGACATGCCTATGCCCGGTATCTCTTCGAAGTCGTTGACCATCACAATATTCGGATGAGCCAGATTGTAGCGCGTCTCAAACTCCTGGCTCAGCATCTCGCGGAATTCTGCCTTGTCGGCGTATTCAGGTTTGAGAGCCTTGAGCATGACCCACTTGCCATGCTTGCGCACAGTGTAGACGTCATAATACTTCTCTTCCCATTCGGGAAGAAGTGTCAGATCCGACCACTTGCCCGAGGGGTCGTTGACAGGGATCTTTTTCTCCTCTTTGCTGATGTAGGCTTTGCTTTGGTCCATGGTCATGCTTTGTGGTTTTATGTCAGTTTATAATATCGAATCCGCAATAGCTGCGCAGACATTCGGGAATGACTATGCCTTCGGGAGTCTGGAAGTTCTCGAGAATGGCGGCCATGATGCGCGGCAGGGCGAGAGCCGAACCGTTTAGGGTGTGGCAGAGCTGTATCTTTTTGTCTGAACCGCGGTAGCGGCATTTCAGGCGGTTGGCCTGATACGTCTCGAAATTGGATACCGATGACACCTCGAGCCAGCGCTTCTGAGCCGCGCTCCACACTTCGAAGTCGAATGTTATGGCCGATGTAAAGCTCATGTCGCCGCCGCAGAGACGCAGAATGTGCCAGGGGAGACCGAGTTTGTCGAGCAGACCCTGCACATGGTCTTTCATTTCCTCAAGAGCCGCGTAGGAGTTCTCCGGTTTCTCGATCCTGACGATCTCGACCTTATCGAACTGGTGCAGTCTGTTGAGACCGCGCACGTCCTTGCCGTAGCTGCCGGCCTCGCGACGCCAGCAGGGTGAATAGGCGCAGTTCTTCTTCGGCAGGTCGCTCTCGGCGAGAATCACGTCGCGGTACATGTTGGTCACCGGCACCTCGGCGGTGGGGATCAGATAGAGATTGTCGAGGCCGACGTGATACATCTGTCCCTCCTTGTCGGGGAGCTGGCCTGTGCCGTAGCCGGAGTCTTCGTTGACCACGAACGGCGGTTCGACCTCGGTGTATCCGGCGTGCCACGCCTCGTCGAGGAAGAACTGTATCAGTGCACGCTGCAGACGCGCGCCTTTGCCTATATAGAACGGGAATCCGGCTCCGGTGACCTTCACTCCGGTCTCGAAGTCGATTATGTTGTATTTGCGGGCGAGATCCCAGTGGGGCAGCGCGTCTTCGGGGAGATCGGGCATTACGCCTCCGGTCTTCTCGACCACGTTGTCTTCTGCCGACCGCCCTTCGGGTACAGCGTCGCAGGGCAGGTTCGGCACAGTGAGCAGGAGATCGCGGACATCGTTCTCGCATGCGGCGAGACGGTCCTGAAGTCCCTTGGTTCCGGCCTTGAGTTCGGCTACACGGTTTTTGGCCTGTTCGGCCTCTTCTGTCTTCCCTTCTTTGATAAGCGAGCCGATAGAGGATGCGAGTTTCTTGAGCTCGGAAGCGTCTGAGTCTGTTTTCTGCTGCAGTCTGCGGCGTTCGGCGTCGATATCGAGAATTCTGCCGATGACTTCCTTTCCGTCGAAACCTTTCACGGCGAGACGGCGGATCACGAAATCAGGATCGGCCTTAATGGTCTGAAGCGTAAGCATAGTTCTTTTCTTTAAGGGTGTTTACTGGTTGAGAAGTTTCTTGACAGCTTCGGAAATGGCGCGGCCTTCGGCGCGTCCGGCGAGCCTTTTTGAGGCTAAGCCCATCACTTTGCCCATGTCGCGCGGACCAGTCGCGCCGGTCTCTGCCATGATGGCTCGCAGTTCGGCATCGAGTTCTTCGGGCGAAAGCTGGCCGGGCAGGTACTCCTCAAGTACTGCGGCCTCGGCGAGCTCGTTGTCGGCCAGTTCCTGACGGTTGTTCTCCTGATATATCCTTGCGCTTTCTTTGCGCTGCTTTACCATCTTGACGAGGATTTTGATTGCATTCTCGTCTGAAAGTTCGCCATTGGCTCCCTTTGCTGTCTTGGCCTCAATAAATTCTTTTTTCGCTCCTCTGAGAGCCTCAAGGCGTACCTTCTCGCGAGCGAGCATCGCTTTCCTGATGTCTTCGCTCACCTTGTCGAAAAGATTCATATGTTATTCTTATTTTTTATCTGGCTGTGGCAGCGGAAAATTCCTCGGAATCATTCCGCCGCCCATAGTCTTTATTAACTCGCAAAGTTACTAAAAAAAATGGAAATAATTGTGAATCTGTCCCAAAAACGGACAAAAACAGCGAATCAAACGGTATTCCAAACGGTATTCCGCATAATGTTGCGGATGTAAGACTTCAGTTTCTGTGTTCAGCAGTAGCGGGCGGCGAGCGAGGCGATGGCGTCGGTGTCGGGGACGGTGCCTCCGTCGGGGAGAGTGCGGAGCAAAGGCTTGACCGCGATGAATTCGGGATTGACCGAGACCTGGAAATCCATGGCTTCCTGATTGGCCATGCCGTGTGCGGCGGCAGCGTTCTCTATCGCTTCGTCGGAATCTTCGATGGCCGACCTCAGGGCATTGCTGTCGGTGAGTATTATTTCTGAAGTCGCGGGGTTTATGCGCAGCTGCGGGTCGGAATCGAATCTGTAGAAATTGTCGATGTATTCCTGCACGGCTCTGACGGCCTTTTCTGTAAATTCTTTGTGTGTCATAAGATCGGTGTTTTTAAGATCGGTGTTTTACTGAGTCTTGAATTTTAAACAAACGGCCTTGCGATATGGTTAGATTCTTGTGTGGTTCGGGCGTTGTGAATTTGATACGGATCTCTTTGGGGAATGCTGTCTGTCGGCTGTATGGTGTCGTTTACCCTCGGTTTGCGGCTGAAATTAAACAAAAGTCATGGGTGGCTGTCATTCCGTTGTGGAATGGGGTCTAAAAATAATTACTGATGAGAAGTTCTTCCTTATTGCTTTGGACCGGGATATTCGGCATTTCCGCGCTGGCCGGAATCACGGCTGTCGCAGCCACTGTGCGCGGCACAGTGCTTGATCAGGATGGCGAGGGTCTGCCCGGAGTCGCCGTCCAGCTTGTGTCGGTGGCCGATTCGACAAGAGCCGGATATGTGATGACCGATGTCGACGGTTCTTTTGTGTTTGAGAAAATAAAACCTGCGGACTATGGTCTTCTGCTCACCATGACGGGCATGGACGATGTGTCGAAACTTGTGTCTGTGACCGACAGCGCAGAAGTCAGGGATTTGGGCAAATTGACCATGACCGAGAATTCCGTGATGCTCGGAGAGGCAGAGGTGACTGCCGTCAGAGCCGCTGTCGTGGCCAAGCAGGACACGCTGGAATTCAATGCGGGTTCGTTTCATACGGCGCCGACAGCCTCGGTCGAGGATCTGCTCAAGAAACTTCCCGGCGTCGAGGTCGGTTCAGACGGTTCGATCACGTCGGGTGGCAAGACTGTTACCAAGATTCTGATCGACGGCAAGGAGTTTTTTGCCGACGATCCCAAGATGGCGTCGAAGAATCTCCCCTCGAACATGGTCGAGAAGGTGCAGGTGGTCGACCGCAAGAGCGAGACCGCGCGTCTCACCGGAGTCGATGACGGCGAAGACGAGACTGTGATCAACCTGACCGTCAAGAAAGATATGAACAACGGCTGGTTCGGTAACGTGTCGGCAGGCTACGGCACCGACCACCGCTATCAGGGAAGTTTCAACGTGAACTGGTTCAAGAACGGCAATCAGGTCTCGTTTGTCGGAGGAGGCAACAACATAAACGAGATGGGCTTTACCGACCAGGGGCGCGGCCGTTTCCGCGATTTCGGCGGTAACAACGGTATCAATTCCACACAGCAGTTCGGCGTCAACTTCAATGTAGGCAATGAAGAAAAATTCCGTGTCGGAGGCAATGTGCTCTACACCCATTCCGACCGCGACTCGCGCAGCCGTTTCGATACGCAATATCTTTTTCCCGATTCTGTGAGCTATCTGCGCGGCGGATCGCGCACCCGCGACCGCGGGCACAGTCTCCGTGCCCAGTTCCGCATGCAGTGGAACATCACGGATGCCGATGTGCTCGATTTTCGTCCGGAATTCTCGCTCAACATGCGTCGGTCCGAGCAGCAGGACTCCTCTATACTGAGAGCGGGCTTGGCCGAGGCCGACAAGGTCAACAGCAACTATGCGTTGCGGGGCAACCGGGGTACAGACTACAATGTCAGCGGACGCCTTATATATACCCACAGATTCCTGTCACGTCCGGGCCGATCGTTCTCCGCGCAGTTCAACTATGCGTTTTCCAACACCCGTGAACGCACCACCACGTGGAACGATATCGAATACTTCCTTCGGCAGGACGACAGCGAGCGACTGTACCAGTATCTTGACTCGCGGCAGTGGAGCAATTCGGTCGAGGGGCGTCTGACGTGGACCGAGCCGCTCGGCGACCCGTCGCGGGGCAACTATCTTGAAGTGGCATACAAGGCGTCACTTCGTTTCAACAATGCCGACAAGCTGACATACGACATACCCGTGTCCGACGGTTTTGATCCTTTCCTTGCCGGAATGCCCGATTATACGTCAGTGCCGGCAGGATCAGAACTCTCATACGACCTCTCCAACCGGTTCCGCAACAAGTTCACGACCCAGGAGCTGCAGGTGGGATATAAGAAGACGGCGTCCGCCTACAACCTCAACGCCGGTGTGACTTTCGCGCCATCAAGTTCGGAAAGCGAGGATATGATCAACCCGGCCCGCAACATCGACACCCGCTGGGTGTTCAATGTCGCCCCATATCTGCGTTTCCGCTACAAGTTCTCGAAAACGTCGAGTCTTATGGCCCATTACCGGGCCCGCACCTCCCAGCCGTCGCTGATGCAGCTTCAGCCGGTGGCCGATGTGTCAGACCCCCTGAACATTAAAGTCGGCAATCCGGATCTCAAGCCGACATTCACCCAGAACATCGGCATGCACTACAACAATTACAACACGGACACACAGCAGTCGATATTCGCAGTGGCAAACGCTTCGTTCGCGCTCAACAACATTGTGTCGCGCACACTCACCGACCCGGAGACCGGTGTGCGCACCACCACCTATGCGAATGCCAATGGAAACTGGAACGTGTTCGGCATGTTCATGCTCAACCAGCCGCTCCGCAACCGCAAGTGGCGGGTCATGGCGCGGTTCAACGGGCGGTATGCCTCGAGTGCCGGCTATATCGACGGTCAGTTCAACTGTAGCGGCAATCTTGTGCTCTCGCCCACGGCCGGCATGACTTTCTCGTCCGACATATTCCAGATGACGGTCAATCCGACCTATTCGTTCCAGATGGCGACCAGTACGCTCCAGCTCCAGCAGAACAGGTATACACATTCATATGGCTTCGACGCCGACGCATCGCTCTATCTTCCGTTCGGACTTGAGCTGACCACTGATCTGTCGTTTGCGAAATCCACGGGATACTCTCAGGGTTTCGACAACACGCAGTGGCTCTGGAACGCGCAGCTTTCGTATTCGGTGCTGAGCGACAAGTCGCTGACATTCTCGGTCCGCGCCTACGACCTGCTGGGGCAGAAGAAGAACGTGAGCCGTTCGGTAAGTGCCAACATCATCACCGACAACGAGTATAACGACCTGAACCGGTATGTGATGTTTGGAGTTACCTGGAAGTTCAATACCCTGACAAAGAAGGTGGCGAAGAACATGCCCGACGATCTGCCGCCCGATGCCGGTCCCGGATTCGGCCCGCGCGGCCCGCGCGGCGAGCGTCCTGAGGGAGGCACACGCGGCGGCGGTTTCCGCCCGCGCTGATGCCCCGATTTTGAATTGTCTGTTCTGACACAACAAAGAGGAATATTGCCGGAGAGATTTGCATTGTTAAGTCTCTCCTGTTTTTATATATCTGAATGATTGAAAACAGCCGGAAAAATTTGGTCTGTGGTTTCAAATTTGAGTGAGAGAGTAAGAATTATCGCGGCGGAGTGTCACAGTTTAACATCTGTTGGCGTTTACGATGCGGATATTGATGATTTTTGCATCTTTAAACTATAAATTGGATTCGATAAGATATAGCAGATGAAGACAGACAAGACATGCTGGATGAAGACCGATAAGTTGTGTCGGATGAAGACAATAGTGACAGGAGCTGCAGTAGTGTGTGGCGTTTTAGGCTTACAGGCGCAGACCGAGAGCCCGGATTCGTTGCCCGCTCAGGATCTTCAGGAGATCGTGATCGAGGCTCCGAAGGTGATCCGCAAGGCCGATATGGATGTGTATCATCCGTCGAAAAGTGCGGTCGATAATTCCAAAAACGGAATGCAGCTTATAAACAATCTGATGATTCCGTCGCTGAATGTGAATGATGTTCTCGGTTCTGTGCAGGCCGCCGGGCAGTCAGTGCAGTTGCGTATCAACGGTCGCGAGGCGTCGGTCGAGCAGGTAAGGGCATTGCTGCCTGAAACGGTCAGGCGAGTCGAGTGGATAGATAATCCCGGATTGCGTTATGGCGGGGTGAACTATGTATTGAACATCGTAGTCTCGAATCCGGCTGTGGGCGGTTCTCTCCAGGCACAGGCGCGTCCCGCTCTCAACGAGGCGTGGGGTTACTATATGGCTGACGCTAAACTGAATGTGGGCCGTTCGCAGTGGGAGGTATACGCGAGTTGCAAACTGACGGAAGATGTGAAGATATATCGTGACTATAACGAGACTTTCACCAGGCCTGACGGCACTTCGGTCTCACGCAGCGAGACGCCACGCGGAGGGCGTCTTGACAACACGCTGCCATATTATTTCGCATCTTACAATTACATAAAGCCGGATACTACTGTCTTCGTGGCCCAGTTTACGAACCAGCAGCACCTTGGCAACCTGACGGAATATCGCGGACGTGTGTCATACGACAACGGAACTGATGATATCCGGCTGACCGAGCGGTTCGGCGACAAGGGAAATTATCCGGCACTGTCGCTGTATCTGGAGCAGAACTTTGTGCGCTGTCAGAAGCTTGTGGTCGACTTCAGCGCATCTATGTATTTCGGCAGTTCATGGTCGGACTATATCGAACAGATGCCTGACGTAGCGGATTTTCTTGCCGACATACATACCTCCATACGCGACAGAAACCAGGCTTATGCCGTCGAAGCCGATTACATTAAGAAATGGAGCAACTCCCGCTTCACGGCCGGAGCCTCATATAAGGCCAACCGCAACAGATCGGAATATGAGAACCTTGGAGGAAGCATATTCCACCAGCGTCAGGACAGACTCTATTTCTTTGCCGAATATTTCCACCGTTTTGGCAGATGGACGGCGACCGCCGGTATGGGGGTGCAGTACACGGACTTTCTTTTCAGGGAGTCGGACAGGGGCAATCACTCTTGGAACCCGAGGCCGCAGGCCACCGTTACATATTCGCCGAATCAGAATCATAATTTACGGCTCAGCTTCTCATCCTGGCAATCCACTCCTTCTCTGGCAGAGACCAACGTCGTGCCGCAGCAGCTTGACGGATTTCAGTGGCGTGTCGGCAATCAGAGCCTTAAAACGGCAAGTTCATATATGCTCTTGTTCAGCTATGGATTCAACCTTCCGCGAGTGAACGGCACATTCGGTGTCAGGGCTTTCACATCGCCCGATGCCATAACACCGTTGCTTTACTGGGAGGGAGACCGGCTGATAACGACATATGAAAACAGCCGCGGTCTGCAGAATCTCTCTTTCTTCATTGCTCCGCAGATCGAGATAATTCCAGACTGGCTGACAGCAAGCGGATATCTGCAGTATCGGATGGAGCGCATGCGCGGCACCGGATACGATCTGCGCCACAACGGATGGAGCGGCAATGCTTCCGTTCAGCTGTCGCACTGGGGATTTGTGCTTTCCGCTCAATATGTCAGATCGCAGCGCGATCTGTGGGGAGAGAAGATCTCGTGGGGCGAGGATATCAATGTGATTGACCTGAGCTATAACTGGAAATCATGGCAGTTCTCGGCGGGTATGATCATGCCGTTCGGCAAGTATGATCAGGGCAGCAGATCGCTGAGCCAATGGAACCGCAACGAACAGCACATGCGGCTCGACATGCGCATGCCTTACATATCTGTAAGCTATAACGGGTCAGCGGATTTTTCCGGTGGGCGGGAGAGAGTATCAAGAGTATAGTGTGGCCAGTCTGAACATAAAGAACTTG
>VSPN01000012.1 GCA_009775355.1 Muribaculaceae bacterium | reverse complement strand
GTCCGGTCCTATGTCAGGACCGGCCCCCCGCCGCTTTATTATAAAGATAAATATAAATATAACAATAATTAGTTTTTTACAGGAATGAATATGAAAGTAGGAGTCGTGATGGGATCCACGAGCGACCTTGGAGTAATGAAAGGCGCGTTCGAGATTCTTGATCAGTTTGGCGTTGATTACGAGAAGAAAGTGTTCAGTGCCCACCGAACCCCTCTCGCACTCGAAGAGTGGATCAAAGGCGCGCGCGAACGCGGCATAGTCGCCTTTATCGCCGCAGCCGGAGGCGCAGCCCATCTTGCCGGTGTCGTAGCTGCCCACACGACCCTCCCTGTGATCGGAGTGCCCATTATGTCGAAGGCTCTCCGCGGCCTTGACTCCCTGCTCGCCATGGCGCAGATGCCCTCGGGAATCCCTGTGGCAACAGTAGCTATCGACGGCGCGAAAAACGCCGCCCTTCTCGCCATCGAGATCATGGGTGTGACCGACGAACCGCTTCACCGGAAACTTCGCGAATTCCGCGCCGAGCAGGCACGCAAAATACTTGAAACAGAAATCTGACATAACGATATGACAACCCACCGTATTTTCGTCGAGAAACGCCCCGAGTTCCGCGTCGAGGCCGAAAGCCTCCGCCACGAGCTAAACTCGACGCTCGGTCTTGATATAAAAGATCTCCGGTTTGTCTGTGTCTACGATCTGTTCGGTTTTTCCGACCAGCTTCTTGACCAGACCCGTTATGGTGTCTTCGGCGAGACTGCCACCGACACAGTCTCCGACACCATTGAAATCAACGGTCTTCCGCATCTCGCGGTCGAGGCTCTTCCTGGCCAGTTCGACCAGCGTGCCTCTGCCGCACGCGAATGCGTGCGTCTTGTAAGTCCCGACGCCGATGTCGAGATTCTTTCGGCACGTCTTTACATATTCGATGCCGGTGTGACAGGGGAGCAGATGGAGCGGATCTCGCGCTATCTGATCAACACCGTCGAGTCGCGCCGCAAGAATCTCGATGTGCTTGCCCTGCCGGAGCGCGCCCACGCCCTTCCGGTCAGGACTCTCGACGGATTCCGCGAGATAAAGGCCGACGAGGCGGCGGCATACTGCCGGGAGGCAGGTCTCGCCATGAACGCCGACGACCTTATGGAGGTGGTGAGATATTTCACCGCCGAGGGCCGCGATCCTTACGAGACCGAGCTGCGGATACTCGACACATATTGGAGCGACCATTGCCGCCATACCACCTTCACCTCGCGTCTGACCGATATCGAGGTCGAAGAATCATTCATCTCCGCTGAGATCCGCGAGAGCCTCGGCCTCTGGAACCGTATGCGTGCCGATCTGGGACGCGACGACAAGCCCCTCTGTCTTATGGATCTCGCCACAATCGGCGCACGTTGGCTCCGCGCCAACGGAATGCTCGACGACCTTGAGCAGAGCGAGGAGAACAACGCCTGCAGCATCTATGTGGATGTCGATGTGGACGGAGAGATCGAGAAATGGCTTCTCCAGTTCAAAAACGAGACCCATAACCATCCCACCGAGATCGAACCGTTCGGGGGCGCGTCGACGTGTCTGGGCGGAGCAATCCGCGATCCGCTGAGCGGCCGCAGCTATGTCTATCAGGCCATGCGCCTCACAGGCGCGGGCGATATATACCAGCCTGTCGGAGAGACCCTCGCCGGCAAGCTTCCACAGCGCGTCATCACACGCGGCGCGGCGGCCGGTTACTCTTCATACGGCAACCAGATCGGTCTTGCCACCACTCACGTCCGCGAGGTGTATCACCCCGGATATGTGGCAAAGAGGCTTGAGGTCGGCGCGGTGGCCGGTGCGGTCCGCGCCAAGGATGTGCGTCGCGAGAGACCGGCGGCAGGCGATGTGGTGCTGATGTTCGGAGGCCGCACAGGCCGCGATGGTATCGGAGGTGCCACCGGATCGTCGAAAGAGCACACAGAGGCGTCGCTCGAAATGTGTGGCAGCGAGGTGCAGAAAGGCAACGCTCCCGAAGAGCGTAAGCTCTCGCGCCTGTTCCGTCGCCCAGAGGTGACGCGTCTCATAAAGAAATCAAACGACTTCGGTGCCGGAGGCGTCAGCGTGGCAATAGGCGAACTTACCGACGGTCTCGACATATACCTCGACCGGGTCACCACAAAATATGAAGGCCTGAACGCCACCGAGCTCGCCATATCAGAGAGCCAGGAGCGCATGTCGGCGGTTGTCGAAGCCAAGGACATGGAGGAATTCATGCGCTATTGCCATGAGGAGAACATAGAGGTGCGACATGTGGCCGACGTGACCGATTCCGGACGCATGAGGCTCTTCCGCGACGGAAAGATTGTGGCAGATCTCAGCCGCGAGTTTATCGACTCGGCCGGTGCTCCCCATTTCGCCAAGGCGCGAATAGAGGCCGTGAAGCCCGGAGATCCGTTCCTCCGCCAGGTGGAAGGCGGCGACTTCGACGCTAAATTTGTAAACAACCTGCTTGATCCCAATGTCACTTCGCAGCGCGGTCTGATCGAGATGTTCGACTCTTCGATCGGTGCTTCGACAGTGCTTATGCCCTTCGGCGGCGCGACCAATGGCACGGAGACCCAGGTCAGCGTGCAGAAACTCCCGGTCGGGGCTCATTTCACAAACACCGCCAGCATGATGGCGTGGGGATTCAATCCGTTCATAACCTCTTGGAGCCCTTACCACGGCGCGGCTTATGCTGTTGTGGAGACTGTGGCCAAATCAGTGGCTGCAGGAGCCGATTTCCGCCGCATGAGGTTCTCGTATCAGGAGTATTTCGAGCGCATGAATTCGGAGAAGGCCTGGGGCAAGCCTCTTGCTGCTCTGCTCGGTGCGCTCCGCATGCAGAAAGAACTCGGACTCCCGTCGATCGGCGGCAAAGACTCGATGAGCGGCACATTCGGCGATATCAGCGTTCCTCCGACTCTGATCGCTTTCGGAGTCGCTCCGGTCGATACCCGCGACGTAATCAGCCCTGAGTTCAAGAAAGCCGGCAGCGGACTATATCTTGTAAAGCACACTCCGCTTGCATCAGGCATGCCCAACACCGCAGCCCTCTCGGCGGCCTACGATGCCGTTAACCGCGAGATCCGGGCCGGCAAAATAATCAGTGCCTTTGCGATAGGCTTCGGCGGACTCGCTGAGGCGATTGTCAAGATGTCGCTCGGCAACCGCATTGGCGCCGACGTCTCATACGACAAGGATGCACTCTTTGACGCCGCCTACGGTTCAATAGTGATCGAAGCCGTCGAGCCGATAGACATACCGGGCGCAGAGTTCATCGGATCGACCGTTGCCGAACCGACCGTGATGATCGAGCACCATCGTTTCCCGATCGACATGCTCGCGGAGAAGGTGCGCGAGAAATTCAACGCAGTGTATCCCGATACCGCGCCGACAGCCGGAGACGCTCTCGATGCGGCATGCGACCGCAAGGCTTCCGAATATCCGGGAGAAGCAGTCGGGACTCCGGTGGTATATCTGCCGGTTTTCCCCGGTACGAACTGCGACTACGACATGCAGGTGGCCTTTGCCGGAGAGGGTGCGGATGTACGCGTAAGTGTATTCCGCAATCTGTCGGCAAACGACATTTCAGATTCATGCGCCGAGATGGCAAGGAATATAGACGAATGTCATATACTGGCGATAAGCGGCGGCTTCTCTGCAGCCGATGAACCCGATGGTTCCGGCAAATTCATAGCCACAGTCCTTCTGAACGCAGAAGTGCGTGCGGCGGTCGAGAGGCTTATGGCGCGCGGCGGACTCATACTCGGAATCTGCAACGGCTTCCAGGCTCTTGTCAAATCCGGTCTGCTGCCGTTCGGCAAGATCGGTGAATTGACTCCCGACTCGCCGACACTATTCCGCAACGATATCAACCGCCACATATCGCAGATCGCAGTGACACGCGTCGGCACCACGGCATCGCCATGGCTCGGATCGTTTGCTGTCGGTCAGCTGCATTCAGTCGCCATGTCGCACGGCGAGGGTAAATTCGTGGCTGACGAGAAGATGCGCCAGACGCTTCTTGAGAACGGTCAGATCGCATTCCAGTATGCCGATCCCGCCACCGGACACGCCACAATGCAGTCACCCGAGAATCCCAACGGCTCGACATGGGCCATCGAGGGAATCATATCGCCCGACGGCCGGATTCTCGGCAAGATGGGACACTCCGAGCGTTATCGCGAGGGGCTGTTGAAGAATGTGACCGGCGACAAGTCGCAGAATATATTCCGCAACGCAGTCAATTACTTCCGTAAAAAATAATAAACCTATGGAATAAGCGGGTGTCCGGATCCGGACACTCGCCTATATCCGGTATCAGACAGAAAAAATTTAAAATTTCATATACCTATTCACATGGAAAAGAAAGAGATGCTCTATGAGGGCAAAGCAAAACAGGTGTACGCGACAGATGACGAGAATCTTGTGGTTATCCACTACAAGGATGCGGCGACAGCCTTCAACAACCTCAAGAAGGCCACAATCGACAACAAGGGCGTTCTCAACAACGAGATCACCACAATCATCTTCAAGAAGCTCAACGAGGCCGGCATCCCGACCCACTATATCGAGACTCTCAATGACCGCGAGCAGCTATGCCACAAAGTGAGCATAGTTCCCCTTGAAGTGATCGTGCGCAACATCATCGCCGGTTCGATGGCGAAACGCCTCGGCATCGAGGAGGGTACTCCCGCTCCCAACACAATCATGGAGATCTGCTACAAGGACGATGCTCTCGGTGACCCGCTGATCAACGATCACCACGCAGTGGCACTCGGTGCGGCCACCTATGAGGAACTTGCCGAGATCTACGATATGACGGCACGCATCAACCAGCTTCTCAAAGAGATCTTCGCCAAGATCAACATCCGTCTTGTAGACTTCAAGATCGAGTTCGGCAAGACAGCCGACGGCAAAATCGTCCTCGCCGACGAGATCAGTCCCGATACCTGCCGTCTCTGGGACGCCACTACAAACGAGAAACTCGACAAGGATCGTTTCCGCCGCGACCTCGGCAATGTGATCGGTGCTTACGAAGAGATCGACAGCCGTCTTAACTCACTCAAATAACCGGGCATACAATGGCAAAAAGTTATGAGGCTTCAGGAGTGAACCTCGAGGCCGGCTATGAGGTGGTGAGCCGCATCAAGAAGCATGTGGCATCGACCGCACGTCTGGGCTGCATGGGGGGTATAGGCGCGTTCGGAGGCATGTTCGACCTCGGCTCGCTCGGCTATCGCCACCCGATCCTTGTGAGCGGCACCGACGGCGTCGGCACCAAGCTCAAGATCGCATTCGAGCTGAACCGTCACGACACGATCGGCATTGATGCCGTGGCCATGTGCGTCAACGATGTCCTTGCCCAGGGAGCGCAGCCGCTGCTCTTCCTCGACTATGTGGCCGTGGGGCACAACCGTCCGGCAGTGGTGGAGGCTATCGTCTCGGGTGTAGCCGAAGGCTGCCGTCAGGCAGGTTGCGCGCTTGTCGGAGGCGAGACTGCCGAGATGCCCGGCATGTATGCCCCCGAAGATTATGATATCGCCGGATTCACTGTGGGCGCTGTCGAGAAAGATGACCTTATCGACGGATCCAAAGTCGCCGAAGGCGACGTGCTCGTCGGTCTACCCTCGACCGGAGTCCACTCCAACGGTTTCTCGCTCGTGCGTAAGATCGTGGCCGACGCAGGCCTTGACCTCGGTTCTCGTTACGAGGAGACCGGAGACAAGACTCTCGGCGATATGCTCCTCACTCCGACCGCCATTTACGTCAAGCCGGTTCTCGAGCTGATGAAGCAGGTCGACGTGCACGGCGTGGCCCACATCACAGGAGGCGGATTCGACGAGAACATCCCCCGCATACTCGGCGAAGGACTCGGAGTCGAGATCAAGGATGGCAGTTGGACAATACTGCCCGTCTTCGAGCTTCTGCGCAAATACGGCAACCTGCCCCGCCGCGAGATGTTCAACATCTTCAACATGGGCATCGGCATGGTTGTGGCCGTGAGTGCCGCCGATGCGGTGAAGGCCGTGGAGTCACTCCGCAGTTCCGGCATAGAGGCTTCAGTGATAGGTAAAGTAGTCAAAGGCGAGGGCGTTACCCTCGTCTGATCAAGTAAGAAACAAGAACAAATGAAAGCTTTAATAAGCGTAAGCGATAAGAGGGGTGTGGTCGATTTCGCCCGTTCCCTCAAGGAAATGGGATGGGAGATCATCGCCACCGGAGGCACCATGAAGATGCTTCTCGACAGCGGTCTTGAAGTGACCGGCATAAGCGAGATCACAGGTTTTCCCGAAATCTGCGGCGGACGCGTAAAGACGCTCCACCCCAAGGTGCACGGTGCCCTTCTGGGCCGCCGCGACCTTGAAAGCGACATGGAACAGCTTGCCGAGAACGGCATCGGTCTCATCGACCTCGTGTGCGTGAACCTCTATCCGTTCGAGGCAACTGTCGCCAAACCCGACGTCACACTTGCCGACGCAATCGAGAACATCGACATAGGCGGTCCCTCCATGCTCCGCTCCGCGGCCAAGAACTGCAAGAGCGTGACAGTGGTGTGCGAACCCGACGATTACGCGACAGTGCTCGACGAGATCCGCGCCAACGGCAACACGACAGAAGAGACACGTCTGCGTCTTTCGGCAAAAGCCTACACCCACACAGCTCTCTATGACAGCCATATCGCGGCATACATGCGCCGTCAGGCAGGACTACCCGAGAAACTGTTCCTTGCCTTCGACGAGGTTCAGGCTCTTCGTTACGGCGAGAATCCCCACCAGAACGCCAAGTTCTACCGCACTCCGGTGGAATATTCATACAGCGTGGCCACTGCGCGTCAGCTTCAGGGCAAAGAACTGTCGTACAACAATATTCAGGACGCCAACGCCGCTCTTGAGATCGTGAGCGAATTCAGCGAGCCGTTCTGTGTCGGACTCAAGCACATGAACCCCTGCGGTGCTGCTGTCGGGGCGGATGTGCTCGACGCGTGGACCCGTGCCTACGAGGCTGACAAAGTCAGCATCTACGGCGGCATAGTGGCATTCAACCGCGAAGTGACAGCCGAAGTGGCTCTTCAGATGAAACCCATCTTCCTTGAGATAGTCATGGCTCCGTCGTTCACCGCAGAGGCTCTCGAGATCTTCTCGAAGAAGAAGAATCTCCGTCTCCTTGAGGTGAAGATGGAAGAGAAAGGGGAGAAGCGTCCCCGCTATGTCGGCGTGACAGGCGGTCTTCTCGTTCAGGACGCCGACACCGAATGCCTCGAAATCACCGATGCGATGACAGTGACCGGGCGACATCCCGACGCCCGCGAACTCGCCGACATGGACTTCGGCTGGAAGATCGTGAAGCATGTCAAGTCAAACGCCATTGTGGTTGTAAAGAATGGCGCGACCCTCGGAGTGGGTGCCGGCCAGATGAACCGTGTGGGTTCTGCTACCATCGCACTCGAAGAGGCCAGGGCGGCAGGTGCAGGCAGCGGTCTGGTGCTCGCTTCCGACGGATTCCTTCCGTTTGACGACACCGTCGAGCAGGCGTCGCGTTACGGCGTCACAGCCATAGTGCAGCCCGGAGGCAGCATCCGCGACGAGGATTCCGTGAAGAAGGCCGATGAGAAGGGCATAGCCATGCTCTTCACAGGTATGCGTCACTTCAAGCACTGACAATCAGCCAGATCGACAGGCCGGGTCTGCGACGTCCCGGCCTGATTCCTTTTCTTTAACCGCAACAACACCTCAGACCCATATGTCTAAAAAAGTTCTCGTGGTCGGCGGCGGAGGCCGTTGCCACGCCATAGTAGACAGCCTGTCGCGCTCGGCGAAGGTGTCGAAGATATATTGCGCGCCCGGCAACGCCGGAATAGGCGCTCAGGCAGAATGTGTGCCTATACAGGTGTCGGACATTCCGGCGCTTCTTGAATTCGCGAAATCCAACGCCATCGACATGACAGTCGTAGGCCCCGAGGCTTCTCTGGCCGCAGGTATTGTCGATGCGTTCCGCGAGGCCGGTCTGGCTATATTCGGCCCGACCAAAGCCGCCGCACGCATAGAGAGTTCAAAGGAATATGCCAAGGATCTCATGGCGCGTCACGACATACCGACAGCCGCCTACCGCACGTTCAGCGATTTCGACGAGGCTCTGGCGTATGTCAAGGCCGGACCGATACCGGTAGTCATCAAATATGACGGACTCGCCGCCGGCAAGGGTGTCGTTGTGGCGCTTACGCTCAGCGAGGCCGAGGATGCCCTGCGCGACATGCTCCTTGACGAGGCATTCGGCAAGGGTCGGGTGGTGATAGAGGAATTCCTCGACGGCCCGGAGTTCTCATTCATGTGTCTTGTTAACGGTGACCGCCTCTATCCTCTTGACATAGCGCGCGACCACAAACGTGCATACGATCACGACGCCGGACCCAACACCGGCGGTATGGGTGCATATTCACCTGTGCCGTTCGTCACCACTGAGATCCGCCAGACAGCGCTTGAGACAATACTGCGTCCGGTGGCCGAGGCAATGGTCAAGGAGGGTGTACCCTTTACAGGCGTACTCTACGGAGGACTCATACTCCACAAAGGCACTCCGAAAGTCATAGAGTTCAACGCACGTTTCGGCGACCCCGAGACAGAGGTGGTTCTTCCCAGACTCAAGAGCGATTTTTACGATCTCATCGAGGCTGCCGTGGAGGGACGCGAGTTCGAGACCGAGTGGAAAGAGGAGTCTGTGCTCGGCGTCGTAATGGCGGCCATAGGCTATCCGGGCAAATATGAGAAAGGCTATCCTGTCCGCGGACTCGAAGACATCAAGACCCCCGTCTACCACATGGGCACCGCCTGGCGCGACGGGAAGACCCTGACCGTAGGCGGACGCGTGCTCATGGTGCTCGGCGAGGGCGATACTCTCGCCGCGGCCCGCAAGGCCGCCTATGACGCCGTAGGGAAAGTGGACTGCAGCGGACTCTTCAACCGCAGCGATATCGGAGCCAAGGAGGCATAACATAAACAGATATTCGAGCAAACCGACATACAATGATAATAAGTGGAAAAGACCTTGCTGCAAAGATCAAGCAGGGCATAGCGGAGCAGGTGCCCGCATTGGTAGAGAAATATGGCCGGGCACCTCATCTCGCCGTCATACTCGTGGGTGAGGATCCCGCAAGCCAGTCATACGTCAAGTCAAAAGGCAAAGACGCCGAGCAGGTCGGCTACAAGAGCACGACCATCCGTCTGCCCGAGCAGACTACAGAGGCCGAGCTTCTGAAGACCATCGCCGATCTAAACGCCGATCCGGCGGTCGACGGCGTGCTTGTGCAGCTCCCTGTGCCGCGTCACATCGACGAGGACCGCGTGATCGAGGCGATAGCCTGCGAGAAAGATGTCGACGGCTTCCATCCATCGAACGTAGCCTCACTCTGGCAGAAACGTCCATGCGTCTATCCGTGCACGCCCAAAGGCGTGATCCGAATGCTTGAGGAGGCTGGAGTAGAGATCGAGGGAAAACGCGCCGTGGTGATCGGACGCAGCAATATCGTCGGCCTTCCGATGGCCAAGATGCTTCTCGACCGAAACGCCACAGTGACCGTGGCTCACAGCCGCACCGCAAACCTTGCCGAGATCACCCGTCAGGCCGATATTCTTGTCGCTGCGGTGGGGCGTCTACGCATGGTGACTGCCGACATGGTCGCTCCCGGGGCTGTGGTGATCGACGTGGGTGTAAACCGTGATCCGGAGACCGGCAAACTCGCCGGCGACGTGGACTACGATGCCGTGTGCGAGAAAGCGTCTGTCATAACACCGGTGCCCGGAGGCGTAGGCCCGATGACTCGCGCCTGCCTGATGGAGAACACCCTCGAATGCTATCTGAATTCAGTAAACAAATAAAAGCAGCAGCCAAAATATGATTCCAAGATATTCACGTCCTGCAATGCGTGCCATATGGACAGAAGAAAACAAATTCAACGCCTATCTCAAGGTCGAGATCCTCTCGGCAGAGGCATGGCGTGAACTGGGGGTAGTGCCCGCAGAGGATATTGACAGACTCTGGGAAAACGCGTCGTTCAACATCGACCGCATCAAGGAGATCGAGGAGCAGACGCGTCACGACATCGTGGCTTTCACCCGCGCCGTCAGCGAGACACTCGGCGAAGAGCGCAAATGGGTCCACTACGGACTGACATCGACCGACGTGGTCGACACAGCCAATGGCTACCTGCTCAAGCAGGCCAACGACATAATCCGCGAGGATCTGGTGAAATTCGCCGACATGCTCCGCAGCCAGGCGCAGAAATATAAATACACCCCCTGCATCGGCCGCACCCACGGCATCCATGCCGACATCACGTCGTTCGGTCTCAAATGGGTGCTCTGGTATGCCGAGATGCAGCGCAACATCAAGCGGTTCGAAGCCGCTGCACGCGGAGTCGAGGTCGGCAAGATATCGGGTGCCGTCGGCAACTTCGCCAACATCCCCCCGTTCGTGCAGGACTACGTGTGCGACAAGCTCGGCATCGAGAGTGCCGACGTCTCCACTCAGGTGATCCAGCGTGACCGCCACGCATACTATCTCGCCACCATAGCCCTGATCGGAGCCTCGATCGAGCAGATGGCCATGGAGATACGCGGTCTGCAGCGCACCGAGGTGCATGAGGTGGAAGAGGCCTTCGGCAAAGGTCAGAAAGGTTCGAGCGCAATGCCTCACAAGCGCAACCCGATCGGTTCGGAAAACATGTGCGGATGCGCCCGTGTGCTCCGGGGATATATGGCCACATCCTACGAAAACGTCGCCCTCTGGCATGAGCGCGACATATCGCACTCCGCCACAGAGCGCATCATACTCCCCGACGCGACGATGCTTCTCGACTACATGCTCAACCGTATGTGCGGCATACTCGGCAATCTTACCGTGTTCGAAGAAAAGATGAAGAGCAACATCTACATCACCAACGGCGTCATCTTCGCTCAGCGTGTCATGAACGCCCTTATATCCAAGGGATTCGCGCGCGAGAAGGCATACGATACCGTTCAGCCGGTTGCTATGGCCGCTATGGCGGCAGGCAAACCCTACATCGACCTTCTCCGCGAGAACGAGGTGATCCGCGAAAACCTCACCGCCGAAGAACTCGAGGGCTGCTTCACGCTCGACTATTACATGAAGAATGTAGACTACATCTTCGAGCGCAACGGCATCGGATGATCATAACATAAAGACAACCCCAGAATATTTATCTATATATGTCAGAAACACTTGTAGTGGTCGGCTCCCAGTGGGGAGACGAAGGCAAAGGTAAAATAACCGACTATTTCGCCACGCGCGCCGACATGGTGGTGCGCTACCAGGGCGGCAACAATGCCGGACACACCGTAGTGTTCGGCGGCAACAAATACTCGCTCCAGAGCATACCGTCGGGCATCTTCAACCCCGCCACCGTCAATGTGATGGGCAACGGCATGGTGGTCAATCCCGTGTCGGTATGCGAGGAACTCGACCGACTCCACAGCCGTGGCATCACAGACTATAAGCTTTTCATCTCGACCCGCGCGGCTATGGTCATGCCCTGGCATGCCATGCTCGACGGCGCATATGAAGAGCAGAAAGGTAAGGACCTGATCGGCACCACCAAGAAAGGAATCGGTCCGGCATACGCCGACAAATACAGCCGTACGGGACTCCGCATGGGCGATCTTCTCGAACCCGATTACTTCCGCGAGCGACTTGAGGCCGCTCTCGAGGTGAAGAACATGGAGCTCAAGATGCTCGGACTCGAACCGCTCGACGCTAATGCTGTCTATGAGCAGTACATGAAACTCGCCGAGCGTCTCGCCCCGATGATCACCGACACCTCGCGTCTGGTCAACGATGCCCTCCGCGAGGATGACAAGCGGGTGCTTTTTGAGGGCGCGCAGGGCATGATGCTCTGCATCGAGCATGGCACATATCCCTTCGTGACCTCCTCCAGCCCCTCCGCATCGTCGGTTCCCGTCGGTGCCGGTGTCGCCCCGAAATGGATCCGCACCGCCGTCGGCGTGGCCAAGGCATACTGCACACGTGTCGGTTCCGGACCTTTCCCGACCGAACTCCATGACGAGATCGGCGACGGAATCCGCGAGCGCGGACATGAATACGGCACCGTGACCGGACGTCCACGCCGCATCGGCTGGTTTGACGCCGTTGTCGGACGCTACACCGCCGAACTCGCCGGAATCACCCACTGGGCGGTGATGCTTCTCGACGTGCTCTCCGGACTCGACACGATCAAGATCTGTGTGGCCTACGATCTCGACGGCAGGCAGATACAGAGCCCTCCCTCGACCATCGCGTCGCTCTCGCGCTGCAACCCGGTCTACATCGAGCTTCCCGGCTGGAAAGAAGACATCACCGGAATCAAGGATTTCGACAGTCTGCCAGAGAACGCCAAGGCATACGTCCGCAAACTCGAGGAGATAACCGGAGTGCCCGTAGGCATGATCTCAGTCGGACCTGACCGCGAGCAGACGATTATCGTCGATCCGGAACTGAACAAATTCTAAGAAACAGTCAAAAACATTACATATGTCGTTTATTGAAGATAAAATCGCCCAGGAAGGCATCACGTTCGATGACGTGCTCCTCGTTCCGGCATTTTCAGACGTCACCCCCGACCGCGTGACACTCGGAACGCGTTTCTCGCGCAACATCCGTCTCAACATCCCGGTTGTGTCGGCGGCAATGGACACCGTGACCGAGGCTCCGATGGCCATAGCCATAGCTCGAGAGGGAGGTATCGGTGTGATCCACAAGAATATGTCGATAGCAGCCCAGGCCGCCCAGGTGCGCAAGGTGAAGCGTGCCGACTCCGGACTGATCTATGACCCGGTGACCATCACCAAAGACCAGACAGTGGCTGACGCCCTGCGTCTGATGAAAGAGAACCGCATCGGCGGTATTCCAGTGATTGACGCCGAGCGTCATCTGATCGGGATTCTTACCAACCGTGACCTTCGTTTCCAGAAAGACATGACACTCCCGGTCAGCGAGGTTATGACATCGGAGAATCTTGTGACGACCCGCAACGCCGACCTTGTCGAGGCAGCCCAGATCCTGCTTGAGAACAAGATAGAGAAGCTCCCTGTGGTTGATGACGGGAACCATCTTGTCGGTCTGATCACATACCGCGACATAACTAAGATCAGTGAGTTTCCCAACGCCTGCAAGGACGCCAAGGGGCGTCTTCGCGTGGCAGCCGGTGTCGGCGTGACCAAAGACACTCTCGAACGTGTCAAGGCTCTTGTGGAGAACGGCGTCGACGCAGTAGTGATCGACACCGCCCATGGTCATTCGGCCAACGTGGTCCGCACGCTCAAGGCAGTCAAGGAGGCATATCCGCAGATTGACGTCATTGTCGGCAACATCGCCACCGCCGAGGCCGCAGAGTTCCTCGTCGAGGCTGGAGCCGACGGCATCAAGGTCGGAATCGGTCCCGGCTCGATCTGCACCACCCGCATCGTGGCCGGTGTCGGCGTGCCCCAGCTCACCGCCATCTATGACGCGGCCTCTGCCGCCCATCGTCGCGGCGTGCCTGTAATCGCCGACGGCGGTCTCCGCTACTCGGGCGATGTGGTCAAGGCTCTCGCCGCAGGCGGCGACTGCGTGATGATGGGTTCGATGCTCGCCGGTGTCGAAGAGTCTCCGGGAGAGACGATCATCTACAACGGCCGTAAGTTCAAGTCATACCGCGGCATGGGTTCGGTTGAGGCGATGCAGGCCGGTTCGAAAGACCGCTATTTTCAGGGCGAGCAGATGGACACCAACAAGCTCGTGCCCGAGGGCATCGTGGCGCGTGTGCCCTACAAAGGTACCCTCGGCGAGACAGTCTACCAGCTCATAGGCGGTCTCCGTTCGGGCATGGGTTACTGCGGCGCAGCCGATATCGAGGCTCTGCACGGAGCGAAGTTCGTGCGTATCACCTCGGCCGGTGTCAAGGAGAACCATCCCCACGACGTGACCATCACAAAAGAGGCCCCCAACTATTCACCCGGCAACTGATACAGCCGATATCCTGAATGACAAATGGAAAAGATTCTAATCATAGATTTCGGATCGCAGTATACGCAGCTCATCGCGCGTCGCGTGCGTGAGCAGAACGTGTATTGCGAGATTCACCCGTTCAACCACATGCCCGAGATCGACGCTTCGGTCCGCGGTGTCATCCTGTCGGGCAGTCCGGCATCGGTGCGCGACGAAGGTTCCCCCTGTCTTGACCTCAGCGCGATCAAGGGCCGTCTTCCTCTTCTCGGCGTGTGCTACGGCGCGCAGCTGCTCGCCCAGGAATTTGGCGGAGAGGTGAAGGGAGCCCCGAGCCGCGAATACGGCCGGGCCATGCTGACCGTCGTCGCGCCTGAGGATCCCCTTATGGCAGGACTTCCCTCACCCACGCAGGTGTGGATGTCGCATGGCGACACGATAACCTCCGTTCCTGAATCATACGAGATAATCGGATCGACCGACAACGTGCGTGTAGCCGCCTATCACATCGCCGGCGAGATGACATGGGGCATACAGTTCCATCCCGAAGTGTTCCATTCCACAGACGGACCGACTTTGCTGCGCAACTTCGTTATCGGCATCTGTGGATGCTCCGGCACATGGAGTTCCGCATCGTTCATCGACTCGACAGTGGCCGAGCTTAAGGAAAAACTCGGTTCCGACAAGGTGATACTCGGGCTTTCAGGCGGTGTTGACTCTACAGTGGCGGCAGTGCTTCTCCACAAGGCCATCGGCCCCAACCTGCGCTGCATATTCGTCAACAACGGTCTGCTCCGCGCCAACGAATTCGACGATGTGCTCGCCTCTTACAAGGGAATGGGACTCAATGTGACCGGCGTTGACGCCTCCGAACGCTTCTATGCCGATCTCAAGGGAGTTACCGACCCCGAGCGCAAGCGCAAGATAATAGGCCGCGACTTCGTAGAGGTATTCAACGAGGAGGCGAAGAAGATCGAGGGCGCACGCTGGCTCGGCCAGGGCACCATCTACCCCGACGTGATCGAGAGCTGTTCGGTAAAAGGACCTTCCGCCACCATCAAGTCTCACCACAATGTGGGTGGACTCCCCAAGGAGATGAACCTCAAGATCGTCGAGCCGCTTCGCCTTCTCTTCAAAGACGAGGTGCGCCGTGTGGGTCGTGCGCTCGGCATCGATCAGGCGCTTCTCGGCCGCCATCCCTTCCCCGGACCGGGTCTCGGCATCCGCATCCTCGGTGAGGTGACAGGCGAGAAAGTCCGCATACTTCAGGCCGCCGACAAGATCTTTATCGACAACCTGCGCGAGTCTGGCTGGTACGACAAGGTGTGGCAGGCGGGCGTGATGCTTCTGCCCGTGCAGAGTGTAGGTGTGATGGGTGACGAACGCACATACGAGAGCTGCTGTGCCCTCCGCGCCGTGGTCTCGACCGACGGAATGACCGCCGACTGGGTGCACCTGCCCTACGAACTGCTTGCCAAAGTCAGCAACGAGATCATCAATAAGGTGCGCGGAATCAACCGCGTGGTCTATGACATCTCGTCAAAACCGCCGGCAACGATCGAGTGGGAATAACGCACGATAAACAAAGACAATATTTCTGAATGACAGGGTCACGGCTTAGGCCGTGACCCTGTCGCATATACGGATACAAGCATGTCCGTGGAGTCTGACGCGAGCCTGACGCGAGAAGTAAACGGATACAATTTTACGTCATAAAGACTGTTTATTGAATAGAAATGCTTATCTTTGCAGTCTGTAAGTTTTCAGACGCATCCGCTGCATGCGCGGAAGCGGCGTCACAGCCGACTGAAATGCCCCGCGCTTGTGCAGCTGACGTCATGAAATGCTTCTGATTTTATTATGAGAGCTGACCTTACTTTTAGTCGGGTTGTGGTAACTGGTTGAGATTTTGAGTGATACAATCTCAGGCAGGACTAAAGCCGTATCCTGGCATGTGTAAGACGTAAAACAGAACAAGACACATTCAATCATACCTCAATAGCAACATGAAAGTTTTAAAGACGTGTTTCTTTATCGTACTTTGTACGGTTCTTGCATCGTGCAAGGTGCCTAAGGACATAACATACATGCAGGGTTTTGAAAACGGACAGACAGAGGCAGTCGTGCCCCCCGTGCGTATCACAGTCCAGCCTGACGACAAGCTCGCGATCGTCGTGACGTCAAAGGATCCTGAACTTGCAGTGGCGTTCAACCTTGCCATCGCCCAGTATCGTATCGGTACAGGAACCAACGGTTCGACCGCCGAGTCGAAGGCTGCCGCCTATACGGTCGATCCTGCCGGAAACATAGACTTCCCTCTTCTTGGCACGCTCCATGTGGCTGGTCTCAACCGCTACGGAGTGTCGGAGCTTATAAAGCGTGAGATACTTTCGCGCGAACTCGTAAAAGACCCCGTGGTGACGGTGGAGTATCTCAATGCGAAGATTTCGGTTCTCGGAGACGTGCGCAATCCGGGTGACTATCAGATCGAGCGCGACAATATGACCCTTCTTCAGGCTCTTTCTGCCGCCGGTGACCTCAATATCACCGGTCTCCGCCAGAATGTGCTTGTGGTCCGCGAGGAGAACGGCAAGGATGTGGCCTACCGTGTCGATCTGACAGACACGAAATCGCTTATGCAGAGTCCGGCATATTACCTTCGTCAGAACGACATAGTGTATGTCGAGCCTAACAATACCCGCAAACGTCAGTCGACTGAAACCGCCAACGTGTTCTACAACCCGACGATCTGGGTGTCTGTGGCGAGTGTGCTGACCTCGATAGCCGTTATCATTTTCCGTTAATATCAGTATCTCTGCAATCTCTCCGCGCAAACTTCCAGAACTAATTATGGCAAACAACAATCAGACACCTGAGGGGAAGCACTCGGTGCGCCTTTCGGACGTTATAAGAATAACTTTGCACAGATGGCCCTGGATCGTGCTGTCGGTAGTGGTGTGCGTGTCGCTCGCCACTTTCTACGTGCTCAGAAGCCAGCCGACCTACAAGAGGTTTTCCAAAATAGTGATCAAGGATGATTCGGGAGGCAACTCTCTCGGATCGCAGCTGAGTGCCTTCGCCGGCATGGGAATGTTCGGCTCAAGCACCAACATACGCGACGAGATCAACAAGCTGCAGAGTCCGGACATTATGGAGATGGTGGTCAGACGTCTTAACCTTGACATGAACTACAGTCTGCCGGGCCAGTTTCATGACAAGATCGTCTATGGCGACTCTCTTCCTGTGGTTGTGACTCTTCTGGATTTTACAGATGCCGACGCGGCCTCTTTCAAACTTGAAGTCGCACCCAACGGCGACATATCGCTTTCCGACATTGTGCGCAGCACAGACCGCAATCCTGACCCCGTCGTTTTCGACTTCGTGCAGAAAGCCCCGATAAAATTCGGCATTCCCGCAAAGACTCCGCTCGGTCAGTTTCTTGTCACGACCGGGCCGGCATATGTGCCGGGTCAGGAATACACGGTGATGGTAGACCGTCAGCCGGTTATCTCCGCTGCCAACGATTATCTGGGCAAGATCGACATCCAGCTCCAGGACCAATGGGGCAATACGATCGAGTTTACGGCCAAAGACAACGATCTGCAGCGAGCCGACGACCTGCTGACAAACCTCGTGCAGGTCTATAGCGACAAATGGATCCAGACGCAGAACGAGACTTCCAAGTCGACCAACCGCTTCATCAGCGAGCGTCTTGTGGCGATAGAGCGCGATCTAAGCGGCGTAGACAGCGACATAGCCGACTATCAGTCGAGCAACCTTGTGCCTGATCTTGTGCTTACCACCACAAGATACATGCAGACCGACCAGAAGGCCGAGGAACTCGTGCTCAATCTCAACAACCGTCTGCAGGTCACAAAGTTTCTGGAGCAGTATCTTGACAATCCTGCAAACCGGAAGGCAGTGCTTCCCGCCAACGTGGGCATAGAGAGTCCGGCGATCGAGAAGCAGATCGCAGAATACAACAAGCAGCTTCTCGAACGCGACCGTCTTGCGGTCAACTCGTCAGACAGTCACCCTCTTCTGGAGTCGATGGACGCGCAGTTGAACGGCATGTACGGAGCGATTCTGACCTCGGTCAAAAATGAGATATCCTCGCTGACAGAGCAGATCCGCAACGTGCGCGGCATTAAGGGCGAGGCCACCTCGAAGATCGCCCAGAGTCCCGTGCAGGCCAAGCACCTCCTCAGCGTGGAGCGCCAGCGCAAGGTGATGGAGAGTCTCTACACCTTCCTGCTTCAGAAGCGTGAGGAAAATGAGCTTACACAGGTTTTCACCCCATCGAACACTGAAGTCATAGCAAAGCCGTTCGGCGAGCTGATGCCTGTTTCTCCCAGGAAGAAGCTTATCATCGCATTCGCGTTCCTGTTCGGATTCTGTCTGCCTTTCGGCGTGACATTCGTCGAGGAGGTCACCAATACCAAGGTCCGCAGCAAGAAAGAGATCGAGGCCCTGTCGATTCCGCTTATCGGAGAGATACCCTGGTGGCGCGACCGCAAGGGGAACAAGGAGCGCAAGGCCGCCGGCATCGACGAGCGCATAGTTGTCGAGCCGAGCAACCGCAATATAGTCAACGACGCGTTCCGGGTGCTCCGCACAAACGTGAACTTCCTCACCAAGAACGACGGTGTCGTAGACGGAGTGAAAGAACACGGGTCGGTGATCATGATGACATCTATCGACGCCAACAACGGCAAGTCGTTTGTCTCGGCCAACCTCGCCGTCTCGCTCGCGCTCCGTGATAAGAAAGTCATCGTGGTCGACGGTGACCTGCGTCACGGCTCGACATCGGAACTGATCGGCAGTCCGGCCAAAGGCATAAGCGATTACCTGAGCGGAGGAGCTGCTGACTGGCGTCAGCTCGTGGTGCGCGACAGCTCCATGCAGGGTGCCGACGTGCTCCCTGTGGGACATTTCCCGCCCAACCCCACCGAACTTCTTGAAGGCGACCGTTTCAGCGGCATGATTGCCGAAATGAGCAAGGCTTACGATTATGTGCTGATAGACTGTCCGCCGGTCAATGCCATGGCCGACGCGAAGATCATCGAGAAGATATCAGACCGATGCATATTTGTTGTCAGAGTCGGACATCTCGAACGCGAGAGTCTGCCTGAACTCGAAAAACTTTACAACAACAAGGAATACAAGAACATGTCGGTGATAATGAACGGCATCCAGCAGTATGGCCGCAACAAGATGTACGGCTATTCCGACGGATACCATTCGAACGCCGGCAAATGACAGCGGACCGATGGCCGGAGAGGGTCTGAAGCGTAAGACACTCAGAGGCACCGTATGGAGCACCGTTGAACGCTTCTCGGTGCAGATCATACAGTTTGCGGTCATGATTGTCATGGCCCGCATACTGACTCCGGCTGACTACGGTCTGGTGGGGATGCTCACCATCTTCATCGCTGTCTCGCAGTCGCTGGTCGACAGCGGTTTTTCGCAGGCTCTGATACGCAAGCAGGACCGCGACGAGACAGACAACTCGACCGTATTTATCTTCAACATCACGATCGGCATCGCGCTCTATGCGCTGTTGTTCTTGAGTGCGCCGCTTGTCGCCCGCTTCTACGACGAGCCGCTGCTCACCCCGCTGATGCGGGTTATTTCGCTCAGTGTGGTGTTCAACTCACTGGTAGTTGTGCAGCGTGCGCTGCTTACTGTCAGGATAGACTTCAAGACGCAGGCCAAGGCGTCGTTCACGGCTGCAGTCCTCTCCGGGGCAGTGGGCATAACGATGGTTTACACCGGTTTCGGTGTCTGGTCGATAGTCTGGTTTCAGATCTCGAACCTCGCTGTCAATGCTGCCATGCTATGGCTGCTGTCGGGGTGGCGTCCGGGGCTGATGTATTCCTGGAAGTCGTTCAGAGAACTGTTCGGCTTCGGTTCCAAGCTGGCACTGAGCGGAATAATCAATACTCTCTACAACAACGCCTATCTCCTCGTGATAGGCAAGGTGTTCAAGGCCGCTGATCTCGGGTATTACACCCGTGCGCATCAGTTTGCCGAATTTCCGTCATCGAATCTCACGATAATAATACAGCGGGTCACGTATCCGGTGCTGTGCACCATGCAGGATGACACCGAGCGTCTGCGCGATGTCTACAGGCGTTTCCTCCGTATGACGGCATTTGTGATATTCCCGCTCATGATGGGAGTGGCTGCCGTGTCGCGGCCTTTCATACTCGTATTTCTCAACGAGCAGTGGCTTTTCGCCGCCACACTTCTGCAGATCATATGCTTTTCGATGATGTGGTATCCGGTTCATGCGATCAACCTCAATCTTCTACAGGTGAAAGGCAGAAGCGATCTTTTCCTCAGGCTTGAGATCTGGAAGAAATGCATTGGCGTGGCGATACTCTGCGCCACGATACCATTCGGCCTTGTGGCGATGTGTGTCGGAGGCATCGCCGGCAACATAATAAGTCTTGTAATCAACACATATTACACCGGTAAACTCATCAATGTCGGTTTTATCAGGCAGATGCGCGACATCACGCCGACTCTACTCTACTCGCTGAGCATGGGTGCTGTGGTCTGGGCTGTCATTCAGCCTGTTCCCGGCGAGGCACTTAAGCTTCTGGCGGGAATTGCAGTCGGTGTGGCGTATTATGTGCTTGTGACAAAGATAACAGGGTCAAGAGACCTGCGCGAACTCGTGGCGTTTGTCAGGTCGAGATGATCAGGTGAATTCAAGATCAATATCTATGGCATCAGACAATAATTCAGTTAAGACTCCAGATAAGGCAAATCATAAGATCACGGTCACTTCGCCGTTGTTGCCCGATCTGGAGGAATTCAACGCGCTTCTCAAAGAGATATGGGCGAGCAGATGGATAACAAACAACGGATCTTTCCATCAGAGACTTGAGAAAGAACTCTGCGAATACCTGAAAGTGCCTTTCATCAGTCTGTTTACCAACGGAACTCTCCCGCTGATTACCTCTCTGCAGGCACTGCGCATCACCGGAGAGGTGATCACTACTCCCTATAGTTTCGTGGCCACCACCCACTCACTGTGGTGGAACGGCATCAAGCCCGTATTTGTCGATATCGATCCTGCCACAGGCAATATCGATCCGGATCGTATAGAGGCAGCCATCACTCCGATGACCACAGCCATAATGCCTGTGCATGTCTATGGCCAGCCCTGTGACATGGCGAAAATCCAGGACATAGCCGACAAATACGGCCTCAAGGTGATATATGACGCCGCACATGCGTTCGGAGTCGAGGTCAACGGAGAATCAGTGCTCAATGCCGGAGATGTCGCCACACTGTCGTTTCATGCCACCAAGGTCTACAATACTATCGAGGGTGGTGCTCTCGTGATGCATGATGAAAAGACAAAACGGCGTATCGACCATCTGAAAAACTTCGGTTTTGTAAGCGAGACGGAAGTCGTCGCTCCAGGCATCAATTCAAAGATGGACGAGATTCGTGCGGCATACGGCATACTCAATCTCCGTCAGGTCGACGAGGCCATTGCCTCGCGCAGAAGAGTGGCCGACAGATATCGCGAGGCGCTCGGGGATACCGAAGGAGTGACATTCTTCAGAGATATCCCCGGAGTGCGTCACAATTACAGTTATTTCCCTATATTCATAGACGCCGGGATTTACGGCATGACACGCGATGAGCTTTATTCGAAGCTGAAGGAGCACAATGTGCTCGGACGCCGTTATTTCTATCCATTGATCTCGGATTTCACAACATATCGCGGACTCCCCTCTGCCGCGCCGTCCAATCTGCCCAACGCACGCAAGATGGCTGACTCGGTGATATGTCTTCCGATGCATGCCACGCTCGGTGAAGAAGACGTAGAAAAAGTGGTTTCACTGATCCGCAGATGAAAGGCAATCAGAAGAAACTGCTCCTGCTCGGAGGGCTGCGCTATCT
Organism: Muribaculaceae bacterium; assembly: GCA_009775355.1. Lineage (GTDB taxonomy): Bacteria > Bacteroidota > Bacteroidia > Bacteroidales > Muribaculaceae > Lepagella. Next base: position 28,042 of record VSPN01000012.1, on the reverse strand, counting down.
TGTGCCGGTGATAGAAGCCGCGCACAAGATGGGTCACTATGTGATAACAGCCGATTATCTGCCCGGAAACATCGCTCACCGGTATTCAGACGAATTTCAGAATGTCAGTGTCATTGACAAGGAGGCTGTGCTGCGTGTAGCCGAGCGACTGCAGGTCGACGGCATAATGTCGTTTGCCGTCGATCCCGGGGTAGAGACAGCATCTTACGTGGCCGAAAAACTGGGACTCAGTTTTCAGGGCAGTCATGAATCCGTAAGAATATTGCAGAACAAAGATCTCTTCCGCCGGTTTCTTGCAGACAATTCATTCAACGTTCCCCGGTCATGGTCGTTCGGTTCTGTCGAAGAGGCCATGTCGGAGGCCGGTGCTTTCTGCTGGCCTGTGATCGTGAAGCCGGTAGACTCGGCCGGAAGCAAAGGCGTTTCCAAGGCGGAAGACATGGCCGGTCTTAAGGCAGCGCTCGAATATGCTGCCGAAGAGACTCACTGCGGGCGTATCATAGTCGAGGAATATCTTGAAAAAAAGGGGTTTTCGTCAGACTCCGAGTGCTTTACCATAGATGGGAAACTGGTATTCTGTTCCTTTTCAGACCAGCGTTTCGATCCGAAAGCCGAAAATCCCTATGCTCCGTCGGCCTACAGTTGGCCTCCCTCCATGCCGGAGGAAACACAGGCGGAGCTTCGCTCCGAGATAGAGCGGCTTGCCGGTCTTCTCGGACTACGCACCGGAATTTACAATGTCGAGACCCGGCTCTGCACAGACGGCAAGGCGTATATCATGGAAGTATCGCCCCGTGGCGGAGGTAACCGTCTGGCCGAGATGTTGCGTCTGGCATGCGGAGCTGATCTGATAACCAACGCCGTCAAAGACGCGCTCGGCGAGAATACCGAAGAAATGACAGATCCCGTATATGACGGTTTTCTTGCCGAAGTCGTGCTTCATGCCGACATCGACGGGCGTTTCTCGCACCTTGATCTCGCGGATGAGATGAAACAATATGTGGTCGAGACTGATCTCTGGGTCAGTCGCGGCGACAAAGTCTGCGGTTTCAAGGGTGCCAACAACGCGATAGGCACACTTGTGCTGCGGTTCGGCCGCCGGGAACTTCTTGAAGAGGCGATGGCTGACATATCATCGTGGTGCCGGATTGTGACAGAATGAAGGCTATAGGCGGGTATCCGGAGATAGAATTGCCGTCGGGATGTGAGTATCATGCCGACGCATTACGTCTGAATACGGCGCGAAACGCCCTTGAGTGCGTATTGCGTGCGCGCGGCTATAAAAAGATTTACCTGCCGCGCTACACCTGCGAGGCACTTTACGAACCACTCGACCGACTGAACATAAAGAGGGAATTCTACGGCATCGATCTTCGTCTCGATCCTTCGGAAATGCCCGATCTCGGCGACGGTGAAGCAATCGTATATACCGACTACTTCGGAATCAAAAGTGATACGATGCGTCGGCTTGCCGGAATATATGGAGTCCGACTCATAGCTGACAACGCGCAGGCATTCTATGCCCGGCCTCTGGCCGGGACAGACACCATCTATTCGCCGCGTAAGTTCTTCGGAGTTGCCGACGGCGGATACCTGTATTCAGACGCAGTAGTCGATACGGACTTTCCCCGCGACGAGTCATATGCGCGGATGACGGCGCAGCTTAAGAGAGCCGATCTTTCGGCCGAGGCCGGCTATGAAGATTTCAAGCAGGCTGAAAACCAACTTTGCTGTCAGGAGATAAAAGAGATGTCAGACCTGACAAGAAAGATTCTCTCTTCTGTAGCATATGATGAGGTCAGAGATAAGAGAGTCAGAAATTACAGGATGCTTCACGAAAGACTCGGAGAGAAAAATGCTTTCGACGCCGCGCTTCCAGAAGGAGCGGTGCCGATGACTTATCCTTTCTACAGCGGGGACTGCGCACTGAGAGAAAGACTCGTAAGAGAAAAGATATTTGTACCCCTATACTGGCCGAATGTGCTGGAGGAGACAGCCGAAGATTCAACCGAGCACAAGCTTGCACGGCATATGCTTGCATTGCCCGTGTCGCAGACATGCGGCGAATCAGATATGAACAGAATAATTGAAGTCATCAGACGATGAGACAGGAATATACCATATATCTTCGGGGCTTTGAAGAGAAAGATGCCGAGCAGATCAACAAATGGCGCAATGACCGAAATATCCAGGCTTTGGTCAGCGCACCGTTCAGATATGTGCCCCTTGCCATAGAAAAGGAATGGGTGCGGTCTAAAATGCTTGAGAACAGACGCGACATTTACCTCGCGGTCTGTCTGAAAGAAAATGACAGAATGATCGGCTACGTATCGATCAACAATATCGATCATCTCAACCGCACTGCATTCGGCGGGGGAGTGGTGCTCGACCGCGAGTATCAGGATGGCTTCATACGTCACGAGGTGGGAATGCTCATGCGAGAGCTTGTATTTGACCATTTGAATATAAATAGATATGAGGGTCGTTGTCTTGCCAAACATGTAACATCGCGTATTATAATGGAAGCATGTGGCTATAAACTTGAAGGTGTGCTGCGAGATGCTGTTTATAAAGATGGAGGTTATCATGACCAATGTGTATATTCTCTCTTGCGCAGTGATTATTATGCGATGAAGAACAACGGGGAGTATTCCCTAAAATCATTTGCAAGAAAAGTCAAAGAACTTAGGATTAATTTAAGTGAATGATCTAATAGGAGTTATATTGTATGAGACACCAGGTTCTGAAGTTGATATTTGTTTTTTGTGCATTGATGGGGCTTAGTCCTTGTCGGTCGGTCAATACGGATGTTTCCGATCCATCAGGACTTGACAGAGAGATAGCCGCTGTTTTCGAGAATCTAAAAATGACAGGACTTGGTATTGCTGTTGTCAAAGGAGATTCTATAGTTTGCCAAAAGTCGTTGGGTTATCGCGTTATTCCAGATTCAAATAATAAAGGAGATCTTTTACAGAATGACGATTTGTTTAGTATTGCTTCAGTATCAAAGACCTTTATAGCGACAACGATATTAAGATTGGTAGAAGAACGAAAATGCGGACTAAATGATGACGCTCAGAAGTATCTGAACTTTAATTTAAGAAATCCGGCATTCCCATCCACTCCCATAACGCTTAAGCAACTGTTGACTCATACGTCTGGCCTCAATGATGATTATGGATGGTGGAATATAGATTATATAAATCCTGAAATCGATAAGGATTATTATAAAAGATACTCTGATTATCGCCCCGGAACTCATTATCAATATTGCAATCTTAACTATACTATTCTCGGGGCAGTGATAGAAAATATCACTAAAGAGCGATTTGATAAAGTTGTAGATAAGTATATAATGGCTCCTCTTGGTCTTAAGGGAGGGTTTAATCAGAATGTATTGGATTCTACAAAGTTCGTAAATTTATATACCCGCGATAAGGATACCGGGGAAATCGGACTCAATAACTATACCTATAAAAGATATTCTATATTGAATCCTGAAAATTACATACTCGGTAAAAATCTGAGTCTTGAATATCCAGCCGCAGGTATGAAAATCTCAAGCGGGGATCTTGCCCGTTACATGATGATGCATATGAATTGGGGACAATATGAAGGCAAGCGCATAATTTCGAAAAAGAGTGAGAAGTCGATGCAACGCAATTATGTCGGTTCGGGAAATTATGGCTTGTCCTACCGTCAATACAGGGATCTTGTAGATGGTAAAGTCTTGCATGGGCAGACTGGCGGAGGGGGAGGAATAAAAACATGTATGATTTTTAATCCGGAAGACCGATATGGCTTCGTAATACTGAGTGCAGGTGCTGATTCAGGGTATATAGACGGGTATGGTGACATACATAAGCCCCTTATAAAAATTTTATATAATCATCTTATAAAAGATGCAGACTGAAGTTACGCGCCCGGCAGTGTCAGGAAATGAGCTTCGGATGAAGAAAGCAGGGATAGATCTGATCTCTCTCTGCATAGGAGTGGTGCTACTTATGTTTAAGTCCCACAGGATTCTTTATATCCGATATGTCTCTGATGCCTTCATATATTATGTCGCGCTGCTTTTCATACTGGTCTATATACTTTACAATACGCGCCGACTCGAAAAGCTTACAGCATTCAAGGGTACGTGTATTTTATTGTTATCAGCGATATACATCTGTAATCATATGAGTGTGGGGCTACAGACCATAGTTTCTGTTTCCTGCACGTTGATAACATTGACAGGGGCTATTGTTATGGTTCTTGCGCCGCTGGAAGATAAGAAAGTCGTTTTAAAAGTATTTAAAACTTCTGTTGAAGTAATAGTACTGATAGGCATGATAGGTTGGATTCCATTCCTTTGCGGAGTGGATCTTCCTCATTTTCAAGACAAGTCCGATAGATTTTACATGCATCAGGTTTACTATATATTCAATACATTCGCCATCCACAGTGCCGCTGACCTGTATAGGTTCTGTGGGCCGTTCCTTGAGCCAGGCCATCTTGGCACAATGAGCGCGTTCTTATTGTATATAGGCGGTTTCAATCTGAAGAAATTCGGTAATATAGTATTGTTTGTTGCGATTCTTATGTCATTGTCTCTGGCAGCATATGGACTGATGGTCGGAGCTGTGATATTGATATTGTTCCAGCGCCGTAATTATTTCGCGCTGCTGGTTATGGTCGGCATATTTATCGGTCTTGGAATCGGAGCAAGCGCGTATTTGAACGGCGACAATGTATTGAACAAGGCAATCGTATCTCGTTTGGAAATAACCGAAGACGGAGAGATTGCCGGCAATAACAGAACGACCGGTTTCTTTGATGTGTCTTATGACAAGTATCTGAAGAGCGACAAGATTTGGCTCGGAATAGGGAGGGATGCCTTCGGCTCCCAGTCAGACACGTCGGATAATATTACTGTAGGCACGGCCGGTTACAAGCGGTATTTCTATCTGAGAGGAATACTCGGATCGACTCTGATTCTTTTGTTCTTGTTATATTATTCATATCATTATCGGTCATGGAGATCCTTTGGCTTTCTCATAGTCTACCTTGTGGCTAATCTTATTCGTGATTATCCTACTAAGGAGATATGGATGTATTTGTTTATAATGGCAATGCCGCTTCTAAGTTCTAATATATGGATAACCGGAAAATGGGAATTGCGTAAGTATGGTATTCAAGAGAATAAAGGATAAAAGGTTAGATTTGATTTATGACAGCATTACATATTTGCAGGGATCATAACTTTGTGGTAAATTCCAGAAAAGTGTTCGAGCACTATTATCCCGGAAAAAATATTTTTATAGCTCACAGCCTGACAGGCAAATTGAAAATGATCAAGGATCCTCAGGGTTTTGAGATTTTTAATCTTTATGAAAAAGACAGCTATGCAAGAGTTGAAAAGATCTGTAAAGAAAATAATGTTGACCGAATCGTCCTGCATGCTCTTGTGGACTATATGCCGGGATTGCTGAAGTATCTTAAGTCGGTTGGAAAATTTAAGATTTATTGGATATTCTGGGGATATGAGCTTTACGAGACAATAGGATATGAAAAGGGATATAAACTTATTGATGAAAAACCTTCCATATTTAGAAAGGAGACACTTTACACTCCTAATTGGTTCAGCAAAATAATAAGAAAGGCCACTCATAATTACAGGCCTGCTGCGTTTCAGAAGATTTTTCCAATGATTGATTATTTCTGCTTCTGGAATAAAGCCGATTATGATTTATTCAAGAAATATTATGATTTGCCGGTCGATTATAAGTATTTTGCCTATTCAGCAAATTTTAATTCGGCAGATTTGCCTGAAATGCCGGAATTAGTTGAAAGGCCTTCAACGAAAATACTCATAAATCATCAGGCATCGTTATTTGGCAATCATTTGACCATTTTCGACAAGCTTCATGAAATAGACGTCATGAACAGATATGAGAAAGTTGTCCCGTTATCCTATGGATCAGCCCCTATTCGTTCGCGGGTATTGAAAACGGGGTATAAATTGTTTGGAGAAAAATTTCATCCTGTGGTTGATTTCATGCCGGCTGAAGAATACTCCAGACTGCTTAAAAGCATTGATGTCGCGATTTTCGGTCAAAGACGCCAGGAGGCTTCAGGCAATATCATTGAACTCCTGCGTAATGGAGTAAAAGTTTTTCTTCGCAACGACAACAATCTGATAAAATATTATAGGGACAAGGGATACCTTATTTATTCTGTCGAAGATGACATGACCGGTCCGGAGGCTTTAAATCCACTCTCAATCGGACAGAAGAGGAGAAACAGAGAGTGTTATCTGAGGAATCGGGTATGTTATGATGATTTTATGCCGGATTTCTTTCGTGATTGAGTATCATTTATTTCTCGCAGAATAAAGAATAAATAATAGGTATAGTTGGGGAGTCGGTGTAGAACAGCATAATAAATGATAAGTAAGTAAATTGTATAAAAGATATTTCAGCACTTACTATCGTTCAAATTTGAACACTTACTTATGAAACATTTGATTATTATCGGTGCCGGAGGCATGGGCAGAACTCTCTTTGACATTGCAAGAGAATCAATGGGATATGGAGAGATCTTCGACATCAAAGGATACCTGGACGATAATACGCATGCTCTGGATAATTATGATAATTATCCTCCGGTAATAGGAACAATTGCCGGGTATGATATACAGAAAGACGATGTTTTTACGTTTTCTATAGGTGGTGATTCAAGACGAAAGTGCATTGAAAGTCTACTTGAACGTAATGCAGAGTTTATCAATTTGATTCATAAGACTGCGAGAATAGGTACAAATGTCGCAATCGGGGTCGGAAATATAATAGCTGCATACACTACACTCGGAGCTGACAGCTGTATTGGCGATTACAATCTGATTCAATCTTATTCAGTAATTGGACATGATGCCCGTATCGGTTCTTTCAATCGTATTGATACTCAGGTAATGTGTGTAGGGGGAATAAGGATAGGGGATCAGGTGACGATTCACACTTCGGCTGTCATAAATCACAATGTTACGCTTGGAAACGAATCCAAAGTCGGGGCATGCAGTTTTGTTTTAAGGAATGTCAAGGAAGGTGTCACCGTATTTGGTATTCCTGCCAAGAAATTAATTTAATATTAGTTTAATGGAAGAATTTATTTATAATTTCGCAAAGATTTTCGATGATATTGAAGTCTCATCGATTACTCCTCACACAATGTTCAGGGAGCTTGAAGACTGGGATTCCATAGCCGGGCTTTCTCTGATAGCCATGGCGGATGAGGAATATGATGTGACATTGAATGCCGAAGATATGCGAAAATGTCAGACCGTAGAAGACCTGTATAAGACCATTGTCAATAAGAAATGACAAAAAGCCCTTTTTCTCTTGATTCAAAGACGATATTGATAACGGGCGCGTCTTCCGGCATAGGGCGGGCGTGTGCGGTTGAAATATCACGTATGGGAGTATCGGAGTGCCTTTTAGTCGGTCGTAACACGGAATCTCTTCAAGCTACGGCAGATATGATGGATTCTGACTGCAAAGTGAAACTTCTTGTAGGTGATTTGACAGACGTCGAAACCATGCGCGAGATTTCGGAGTCAATATCTTGTATTGACGGTGTCGTATTTAACGCCGGGATCAATATTATGAAACCGGTGCAGTTTTATACGGAAAAGTATATAAATGAGATTTTCAACATAAATTGCTTTTCTCCGATGCTGTTAGTTAAGAATCTTCTGAGGAATAAGAAAATCAAGCCGGGAGCTTCTTTGGTGTTTACGTCCTCAATATCCGGGTTCAGTAATTTCTCAGTGGGAAATGGTATATATAGCGCTTCAAAAAGTGCTTTGACTGCTTATATGAGAAGTCTCGCACTTGAAGTGTCCGGTAAAGGAATCAGATGTAATGCCGTACATCCGGGAAGAATAGAAACACCATTGATTCATAAGGGATATCTCAGCGATGATGAGCATGCCGCCGACGCGGCCACGTATCCGCTGAAGCGCTACGGACGCCCAGAAGAAGTGGCCTACGCTATCATCTATCTTCTATCGGATGCCGCGGCGTGGATCACCGGTACGAGCATGGTGATAGACGGAGGCAAGAGTCTGGTTTAGAGCCGCCCTTAGAAATCTTAAACACAGAAATGATTTTAAAAGACAAGGTCTGCGTTGTCACAGGTGCCGCCCAGGGCATAGGCAACGCGATCGCAAGAGATATGCTTGAGGAGGGCGCCGTGGTATACGGCTGCGACCTCGGCGAAGGATCCATGGAGACTCTCGTGGCGGAAAACGGGCGTTTCCATGCGTTGTATTTTGACGTGACCGACGCTCAGGCTGCCAAAGCCGCCATGATGCAGGTCAAGAAGGAGCAGGGTCGCATCGACGTGCTTGTCAACAACGCCGGCGTGGTCTTCAACAAGAAGATCGGCATGATTGTCCGTGAAGAGACCGAGCTTATGTTCCGGGTCAACGTGATAGCTGTCATCGAGATGACGCAGCTTGTGTCGCGCATAATGGCCCGGACGGGCGGCGGATCGATCGTCAACATTGCCTCTGTCACAGCTGTTCTCGGTTCGGCCGGACAGACGGCCTACTCCGCCACCAAAGGTGCGGTCATGGCTTTTACAAAATCTGCGGCCAAGGAGCTGGCGCCGCAGGGAGTGCGTGTGAACGCCGTGGCTCCCGGCATAGTCCACACCGAGCGGTTCGAGGAACTTTATGAAGTTTCGGGCGACAAGATCGACACACGTATCGGACGCATAGCGCTCGGACGTCTCGGCACACCCGGAGATGTGGCGCGTGCATGCTCGTTTCTTGCATCCGCCAACGCATCATACATCTCGGGCCAGATACTCGGAGTCGACGGCTGCGCGTCAATCTGAGAGAGTATCAGGGTGAATTCAACCAGACAAAGATAATGCTGCTCGATTTAGACAAGATTGAAAATGAACGGACGGCGGCGCTTGATTCGGGCGGTCGCAGTCTGACTTATGGCGAGCTCATCAGGCTTGGCGACGCGATACGCGCCGCAGTGCCACGGCGTTCACTGATGTTCATCCTCACAGAGAATAACGTCGGAGGCATAGCATGGGTGATGGCCTCGATATTGTCGGGAAATGTGCCTCTGATACTTAACGCACATATCGATCCGGAACTTCTCGCGAATCTGTGCGGCATATACCGGCCTCAGTACATATGCCGCCCCTCCGCATCTTCAGCCGAGACGTGCCTCGGTGAGGTAGTGGCAGAAACTTCAGGATATAGGCTTGAGCGCACCGTAAACAGCCAGTGCGAGCTGCATCCGGACCTCAGCCACCTTCTCCCCACATCAGGATCGACTGGAAGCCCCAAGCTTGTCAGACACAAATATGATAACATCGAGGCCTCGGCACTGAACATATCGACATTCTTCCGTCTCACAGAACATGACCGCCCGCTGATGGTGCTGCCTCTATACTATACTATGGGGCTCTCTATGGTTTTCAGCCATCTTAAGGCTGGGGCGACAATTCTGATCACAGATCTGAGCATGACCGACGCCGGTTTCTGGAAATTCCTCAAGAAGGAACAGGCCACAAGTTTCACAGGCGTTCCGTTCAGCTACGAGATTCTCGACAAGATGCGCTTCACGCGCATGAAACTCCCTTCGTTGACACTTCTCACACAGGGCGGGGGCAAGATGCCGCCCGAACTTAATATGAAGTTTGCCGAATACTGCCGCGACAACGGCAAACGGTGGGTGGCCACCTACGGACAGTCAGAGGGCACAGCCCGCATGGCGTGGCTTCCTGAGGAATACGCCATATCGAAAGCTGGAAGCATCGGCATAGCCGTTCCCAACGGCCGGCTGTCGCTTCGCGACGCCGAAGGAACCGAGATCACCGGTTCGCCGGCCACGGGAGAGATGTGCTACAGCGGTCGCAATGTGACAATGGGTTATGCCACTGCGCGTGCCGACCTTGCGCTCGGAGATGAGCGAAACGGCTTCCTGCCTACGGGCGACATAGCGTATCGCGATGAAGATGGCTTCTACTTCATAAAAGGACGCATGGGGCGTTTTCTCAAGATATTCGGCAACCGAATAGGTCTCGACGAATGCGAGCAGATAGTGCGGGGCTCCGTGACATGCGAATGCGCATGCACAGGCAGCGATGACCGGCTTGTCGTGTGGCTTACAGATCCGGGGCAGGCGGACGCCTCGGCCGAAGCCCTTGTCAGAGCCGTCAGACTGCCTGCTAACGTTATAGAAACGAGAATTATCGAAAGCCTGCCGCGCAACGAGGCCGGCAAGACATTATATAGCAAACTTAACTAAGAGCTAATGAGTAATATCGAGATATACAACGGGATTTTCACCGAGGTTTTCGGCGTCTCAGCCGATGTCCTCGGCACTTCTTTTTCAAAAGAAAACAATGATCAGTGGGACTCAGTGCACCAGCTCAGCCTCGTCTCTCTGGCCGAAGACAGATTCGACATCATGCTTGATCCGGAAGACATACTCGGATTCACATCATACGAGAAAGGAATCGAGATAATACGAAATCAGGGCGTAGAGCTCTAAGTCCCGGATCTACTGCAATGGCAAAATGGAGAATCAATAACGTCCGAATCGCCGGAGTGTCCGCCTGTGTGCCCAAGAATGTAGTGGCCACGGGCGACATTGATATAATGACCGCTGCGGAGGCAGAGACATTCGACCGTACTGTCGGAATACTCCGCCGGCACATCGCGCCGGATTCCGTATGCGCCTCCGACATGTGCGAGAAAGCTGCTGTCACGCTGCTTGACAGCCTCGGATGGAGCCGCGAATCGGTCGATGTGCTGATTTTCGAATCGGTCACAGGCGACTACAAGACACCGCCCACATCATGCCTGCTTCAGGACCGTCTCGGACTCCCCGACACGACCTTCTGTCTTGACATGCCGATGGGATGCTGCGGATGTCTGTATGCCATAACGGTAGGAGGCAACATGCTGACCACAGGCAATGTGAGGCGTGCGCTTCTTCTTATCGGCGACACCGCTCTACGCATGGGATCGCTCAAAGACAAGAGCCGCGTTCCTCTCTTCGGTGACTGCGGCACTGCCGTCGCACTCGAGTATGATGAAACCGCTCCGGAGATAACAGTAGATTTCCATACATATGGAAAAGGCTACGAGGCTCTGATGACGCCGCACGGCGGATTCCGCCATCCGATCACTCCCGAGTCTTTTGTCGAAGAGGACTTCGGCAACGGCATAGTCCGCGCCCCGGCCCACACGCTCATCAACGGCATGAACGTCTTCTCGTTCGCCATATCGAGACCTCCGCGCTCTGCCGAGGAATTCATGGCAGCCGAGGGCATCGACCGCGACCGCGACATAGATTACTTCCTCATTCACCAGGCCAACAAGATGATTGTGGACCGCGTAGTTAAAAAACTGAAGCTGCCTGTCGAAAAGGTGCCGTATAATCTTGAGGAATACGGTAATCTTGGAGGTGCGTCGATTCCGTCGCTTATGGTGACACGCCTCCGCGATGAACTTTCGTCTTCGCCGCAGCGTCTGCTGATGTCGTCGTTCGGACTCGGCCTTTCATGGGCCACAATGAGCGCGACCGTCGGGCCGGCAGTCATCCCACCTCTGCAATACATCTGAAATGAGGCGTGTATTACTTGCCGGCGGAGGTCTTCAGGCCATATCGGCCGCCCGTTCACTGGCCGATGCCGGTTATGAGCCCGGGTTATGGGCTCCGGCCTCAGACTACGCGCACCGTTCGTCGGCACTCGGTTTCAGTCGAGGGGCAAGTTTCAGCAGCGATGTCAGCGGCCTTGTGGTGTATATCAGAGACAACGGAGTGGAGGCTGTCCTGCCGATGAGCGACCGCTATGCCTCACTGTTGAGCGTCAATAAGAAACGCATTCTCGAAGAGGGCGCCTGCGTGGCATGCGTGCCTGATCCCGAATGTCTTGAGACCGCCGCCGACAAGCGCAGGCTTATGGCTTTGTGCGAGGCGCACGGTCTTCCCCATCCGCGCACTCTCGGCGACGACCGCCTTTCAGGTAGCGATATGGCCTTGCTTCGCTTCCCTGTCCTTGTGAAACCCGATCACTCTGTCGGGGCACGAGGCATAGAGAAGGTGTCGGATCCGTCTTTGCTCGCCCGCACCGTGGCCAGAGTCAGAGAAATTTACGGTCCATGTCATGTGCAGGAATACATAAGCGGCGGACGCCCCTACTTCAATGTCATGGTCTACAGAGACGCATCCGGGGCTTGCCTCGGATCGGCAGTCCTCGAGATAATACGCTACTACCCGCTGCAGGGCGGCTCATCGTCAATGTGCCGCTCGGTAGAGAATGCCCGGCTCGTGGAGCTGTGCATGAAGACGCTCGGCATAATCGGTTATGAAGGTTTTGCCGATTTCGATATTCTTCAGACAGAAGGGGGAGACTGGCGCATCATAGAGATTAACCCGCGTGTTCCGGCAAGTCTGCGGGGCGCTTACGTCTCGGGTGTGAATTTCCCTGCCGTAATTGTGGCCGACGCGCTCGGACTGCCTCAGCCGGAGCATGAATACTGTCCCGGCAAGACTCTGCGCTATCTAGGACTTGACCTGATGTGGTTCATCAGCAGTCCGCGCAGATTCGGTTCCGATCCGTCATGGTTCAGATTCTGGGGCCGCGACATATATTATCAGGAGGGTGGCTGCGCCGACTGGCGGGCCATGCTCGCTTCGCTTGCGTCCAACTTCAATAAGATAGAATTCAAAGGAGGCCGGATACGCAAGAAGACACATTGACTGCCCTACACGTATGAATATCCTGAGTTTTGACATAGAGGAATGGTATATCGAAAAAATGTTCCGAGCCGGAGAGCAGTGGAAGTATGACGCTTACACTGCGATGCTCGAACGTTTGCTCGACCTGCTTGACAGCCATTCCACTTGCGCCACATTCTTTTGTCTCGGTGCACTGGCTGAACATTTTCCCGACGTGGTGAGACGCATCGCCGCCCGCGGGCATGAGATCGGATGTCACTCCCTGGCACACAAATGGGTCAACCGCCAGACTCCCGAAGAATTCATGGCCGACACACGCAAGGCCATAGACGCGTTGCAGAACTGCAGCGGAAAAACGGTGACAAGTTACCGGGCTCCGGCCTTTTCGATCGGCAAAAGCAACATCTGGGCATTCGACGTGCTCGCCGAGTGCGGCATTGCCAATGATGCGTCAATTTTTCCTGCCGTGCGCGATTTCGGAGGATTTCCCGAATTCAGTGCATCGCAGAAACCATGCCGCATCCTGACCGCACACTCAGAGATCAACGAGTTTCCTATCACAATGGGGCGTCTCCCGGTCATAGGCCGGAAGATCGCATATTCCGGCGGCGGCTATTTCCGCCTCCTCCCGCTCGGATTAGTGCATAGACTCATCGACAAGTCTGATTACGTGATGTGCTATTTCCATGTCGCCGATCTTGTCGACTTCAAGTCCCGGATGATGACCCGTGAGGAATACAGCCGATATTTCAAGGCCGAAGGCACGCTTCGCAACCGCATCGTGCGTTATCTCAAGTCAAACGTCGGACGCAAACGAACATTCGCCGGACTGTCGGATCTGCTCGACCGCAACAGGTTCGTGTCAGTTGACGAAGCGGCAAGACAATCGCAGTCATTTCCGCAGATTCACTTGGAATGAAAATATACAGAAACTTTTTCAAACGCGTTATCGACATTGCCGCATCCGGCTCGGTGCTGCTCATTCTTGCCGTCCCGCTTGCCGTGGTAACAGTGTGGCTTCATTTCGCCAACAAAGGAGCTGGCGCGTTTTTCACGCAGGAGCGTCCCGGCCTGCACGGGCGCATATTCAGAATTATCAAGTTCAAGACCATGACCGACGAGCGCGGAGCCGACGGCCGGCTGCTTCCCGACGGACAGCGGATCACACGCGTCGGGCGTTTTGTGCGCTCCACATCGATCGACGAGCTGCCCCAGCTCTGGAACGTGCTGAAAGGCGACATGTCGCTTATCGGTCCGCGGCCTCTGCTGCCGCAATATCTGCCGCTCTATTCGCCCGGGCAGGCGAGACGACACGAGGTGCGTCCCGGCATAACCGGATGGGCGCAGTGTAACGGACGCAATGCTCTGACCTGGTGTCGTAAATTCGAATACGACGTCTGGTATGTCGACCATATCTCTTTCGCCACCGACTGCCGCATAGTCTGGTCCACCCTCAAAAAGACCATCATGCGCGACGGCATTAACAGTGAAGGCTCGGCTACCACCGAGGCTTTCAACGGCCATAACTGACCGGACCCTGATGTCGGATCCCGATGACAGAATCATGCCTTACAAGCTCACGGTCTCTCGTTTCGTAAACAGTGTGTTCTCGTCAAACACCTATGTCATCAGCGGCGGCACCTGTGCCGTGGTGATCGATCCTGGAGACTTTGCCCCTCTGCATGCATATCTGAGCCAGCGCCGGCTTGAGGTGCGGACGATACTTCTGACCCACACTCATTACGACCACATATACGGACTCTCCGCCATGATGGATGCATGGCCGGAAGCAGTCGTGCTTACCTCGGAATTCGGCAAGGCGGCTCTCGCACGCGACGACTGGAATTTCTCGCGCTACCATTGCGATCCGGTCAGGATAGAGTCCGACAGGATACAGGCACTGCGTGATGGCGATGAATTCAGTCCTATAACCGGATGCCATATGACAGCTTTTGCGACTCCGGGGCATGACAAAAGCTGTATGGTGTTTTGCACTGACAGGTGGCTTTTCACCGGCGACTCCTATATTCCGGGCGTGAAAGTCGTGGCCTCGTTTCCTAACAGTGATAGAAAAACCGCGCAGGAATGGTATGATAAGCTGCGCGAAATTTCTCATGAATATCAGACTTTTCCCGGACACGGAGACATTTGCGGCAACTAATATAGTGCCGCTGTTATACTTTCCCATACGTTCAGAACGTTATGGAAAAAGGAATATATTAAAGACATGAGAAACCGTATATACCTTTGCCTCGCCCACATGAGTGGCAAAGAGATGGACTATATAAAAGAGGCGTTCGATACCAACTGGGTTGTGCCCATGGGCCCGAATGTCAATGCATTTGAAGAAGATCTTGAGACATTCGTCAACGACCTTCATGGTGATACTCCTCTTGACAAGAAAGTCGTAGGACTCAGTTCAGGCACGGCGGCGGTGCATCTCGCGCTGCTCGCGTGCGGTGTCGGCCCGGGTGACGAGGTGATCGTGCAGACATTCACGTTCTGCGCCTCAAGTCATCCAGTCACATATCTCGGTGCCACACCCGTGTTTGTCGATTCCGAGCCCGATTCGTGGAACATGGATCCCGACCTGCTCGAAGAGGCCATACGCGACCGGATAGCGCTCACGGGCAAGACCCCCAAGGCGATTGTCCCTGTCGCGCTTTACGGCATGCCTTACCAGATCGACAGAATCATGGAAGTGGCAGCCCGTTACGGCATACCCGTCGTCGAAGACGCGGCCGAGGGTCTCGGCTCTCGTTATGACGGCCAGGTGCTCGGAACCACCGGCGAATACGGTGTCCTGTCATTCAACGGCAACAAGATGATCACCACTTCAGGAGGCGGGGCTCTGGTCTGTCGCGACGACGCATCTAAAAAAGAGATACTCTACTATGCCACCCAGGCCCGCGAGAGCTATCCCTATTACCAGCACGAGCATATCGGTTTCAACTACCGCATGAGTAATATCTGCGCCGGAATCGGACGCGGACAGATGACTGTGATCGATGATCACATCGCCCACCACCGTCACGTGCAGGAGCTCTACTGCTTGCTTCTCGACGGTGCCGATGGTGTGACAATGCACCGAAACCCGTCGGATCGATATGATTCCAATTTCTGGCTGTGCGCCGCCACTCTTGAGCCCGGAGTGCGTGTCAGAGGTGAGGAAAATGCGTATTCGGCCGTTGTTACTGGAGCGGTGGGAGGTGCCGCCGGTGTGACACACGCCGCCCGCACTGCAGTGACCGACTGTCAGCCCGACAACAATGTGGAGGCATTGCGCGTTGTTCTTGACGAGGCCAACGTCGAGGCGCGTCCGTTGTGGAAACCCATGCACCGCCAGCCGGTATACCGCAATGCGCCTGCCTATGTCAACGGAGTCAGCGAAGATCTTTTCCGCCGTGGAATCTGTCTTCCTGCCGGGCCGTGTGTCTCCGACGAAGACGTCATGTATATTGTCGAAACCATCAAGTCTGCCATTATCTGATTCATGAAGTCATTGAGAAAGTTAGCCGGATGGTACTTCTCGCGTGAAGCTTTGCCATACTGGAGCATACTGATACTGGATCTGCTGTTCGTGACTCTTGCCGGATTTCTGGCCTATTCGGTCAATCATGGTCCGGCAGAAGTGTCGCGCGTGTTCATGCCACTTGTAGGTACGCTTGGAGTTTTCCTTATCTGCTTCATAATAGGTTTCAGACTTTTCCACACTTACGTAGGTGTGATACGATATTCTTCGTTTGCCGACCTTTTCAGGGTGACGCTTGCCGTCGTTCTGGCTGTCATCCTTGTTTTTATCATGCAGCTGCTGGTCGCTCCGACAGGATTCCTGCTGACGTTCAGCGTGGCGGATATCGTGCTATTCGGACTTTTTGCCATAACATTCCTGTGGACGATAAGGATATGGGTCAAGACCCTTTATGAGTATATCATACACAGCAACGCCCGGACGCCGGTCTATGTGTTCGGTGTCAAGGACGGAGGCGCGGCCATAGCCAAAAATCTCAATTCATCTGAAAACACAGATTACAAAGTCGCGGGCTTTGTGACAGAAGAGTCGGACATGCAGAACCGGCTTCTTATGGGAGCGAGGGTGCATCCGTTCGACAGCCAGCTCCACAGCCGCATGATGCGCGATAATGTAAAGACTCTGATAGTGTCGCCGATGAATATGAAATCACTGCGCGACAACAGCGACATAGTCGACAGCCTTGCCGATGCGGGGATAAAGATACTTGTCTTCTCCGGCGCGCAGGAATGGGACGCCAAAGCGGCTCTGAGACAAAAGAATCTCAAGCCCATAGATATAGAAGATCTGCTGCCAAGGCAGAAAATAGAGGTTGACATGAAGGCGGCCGCCGATCTTCTCTCCGGCAGGACTGTCATGATCACCGGGGCTGCCGGCAGCATAGGATCAGAGATGGTCCGCCAGATAGCCACATACAAGCCGTCGAGAATGGTGCTTATCGACCAGGCCGAGACTCCGATGCACGACGTGCGTCTTGAGATGCGCGAGCGATGGCCCAGCATCAAGGCAGACACGATAGTGGCCGATATCACCGACCTGACCAATATGGAGAGGATATTCGGCGAGACTCATCCCGACTATGTGTTCCACGCCGCCGCCTACAAGCATGTCCCCATGATGGAGGACAATCCGTATGAAAGTGTCATCAACAACATATCAGGCACCAAGATCATAGCCGATCTCGCGGTGAAATACGGCACACGCAAGTTCGTGATGGTATCGACCGACAAAGCTGTCAATCCGACCAACGTCATGGGCTGTTCGAAACGCATATGCGAGATCTACGTGCAGTCGCTCGACAAAGCGGTGAAGGAGGGAAGCGTCGAAGGACGAACGCAGTTCGTCACCACACGTTTCGGCAATGTGCTCGGATCAAATGGGTCTGTGATTCCTCTTTTCCAGAGGCAGATACGCGAAGGTGGCCCGATCACCGTGACTCATCCCGACATAATTCGCTTCTTCATGCTGATCCAGGAGGCCTGTAAGCTTGTCATCGAAGCCGGCACTATGGGCAATGGCGGCGAGATCTATGTGTTCGACATGGGTGAGCCTGTGAAAATCTCCGACCTTGCCAGGCGCATGATCCGGTTGAGCGGGGCTCGGAATATCGACATCGTATACACAGGACTCCGCGACGGCGAGAAACTTTATGAAGAGGTGCTTGACAGTAAGGAGATAACATGTCAGACATTTCATCCCAAGATAAAGATCGCAAAGGTCAGGGAGTATGGTTTCGCCGAAACAGACGCCAGAATAAAAAGTCTTATAGAAGAATGCGCGTCGATGGAAGACATGGAGATCGTGGCGCGCATGAAGAGCCTTGTTCCGGAATACAAAAGCAGAAATTCGCGGTACGAATGTCTCGATACCGAATGAACGGACCGGTACGGTTCATTCAAGTCATTCCACCGCACCTAACTAACCACACCATATATATTGCGTCCGGATACGGACGATGTCTCTTTCGTTATGGATAATCAGGAAATTAACTCCGATCCCGGAAAAATACGGCTGGTCGAGGTGATTGCTGCCACACTACGGCACTGGCCGCTGATATTGCTTTCGGTCATTGTCTGCGTGAGCCTGGCATTCGTGTATGTGCAGATGAAAATGCCGGTATACACCCGCACAGCCAAAATGGTTATAAACGATGAGACCAACGGAGGATCGATCAATTCGCAGCTGAGCACATTTGCCGACATGGGACTCGTCAGCACGAGCACAAACCAGATCGACGAGATCATAAAGCTCAAGAGCATGGATCTTGTCCGAGAGATCGTGGAGCGTCTCGGCCTGCAGACAGAATATACAGAACCGAAATTGCTTGGAAGCCGGCTTTTGTACGGATCGGCACTCCCGGTCTCGGTCTCGATGCCCTCTGTTCCGGAGGAAGACGCCGCGTCGTTGGTCGTCAGTGTCTCGGCCGGCGGTCAGGTGACTCTCTCCGACATGAAGCTGCGCAAGGATAAGGTCACTGCCCCGCGCGGATCATTCAGGCTCGGCCAGACCGTCGGTACGCCCATGGGCCCGGTGACCGTGGTTGCCACACCGTTCTATAAACCCGGAGAGGAATACAGGATCCAGGTGCGCCACATACCGATGATCGACGCGATAAAGGCGTATAGTGCTAAATTCAATATACATCTCGAAGACAAACACGGCAACACTGTCGAGATCATTGCCAGCGACAACTCCACGGGGCGTGCCGCCGATATCATAAACTGCCTGATTGACGTCTACAACGAGAAGTCGCTCGAGAAGCGCAACGAGGTGTCGGTCGCCACACGCCGGTTTATCAACGACCGTCTTGAGAGTCTGGAGCGGGAACTCGGAGGAGTAGACCGCAACATCGCCGAATACCAGTCAAGGCATCTTCTGCCTGATGTCGGCCAGGCGGCCACCATCTACATGCAGGACAATCAGGCCGCCGACAAGCAAATTCTTGATCTGACCAACTTGCTGCAGGTCACACGCTACATGCGGCAGTATCTCGGCGATGCCGCCCACAGCGACGGGGTCCTCCCGTCGAACTCCGGCATAGGCAACCAGGCCATAGAGCGCCAGATCACCGAATACAACGAGAAACTGCTCGAACGCAACCGGCTTGTTGTCAATTCATCAGATAATCATCCGATGATCAAATCGCTTGACTCTGAACTCATGTCGATGCGAGCTGCCATTGTAAGCGCGATGGACAACGAAGTGGCGTCACTGACCGCGCAGCTTCGCAATGTCCGCGATGAGAAAGGACGCGCGCAGATGAATATCGCGAGCACGCCGACACAGGCCAATCATCTTCTCGGCATCGAGCGTGAGCAGAAAGTCAAGGAAAGCCTGTATCTCTACCTTCTGCAGAAACGCGAGGAGAATGAGCTGAGCAAGGCCTACACGTCCTGCCGCACAGAAATCGTGCTCAAACCGTTCGGCACAGACAAACCCGTGGCACCGAGGAAAATTTACATTCTCGGATTCGCCTTCGCAGCCGGATTGGCATTGCCGTTCGGAATCGCATATGTTTGGAACATGCTCGACACGAAGGTGCGGGAAAGAAAGGATCTTGATGGTGTCTCGATCCCACTTATAGGCGAGATTCCGGAGTGGTATGCCGGCGGACGAAAGAAAACTCTGTTCGGCAGGAAGGATCTTGATTCCGGATCCATAGTCGTGGAACCCGGCAACCGGAATATCATCAATGATGCTTTCAGGGTGCTCCGGGCCAACATAAGGTTCATCAACGAACAGCGCAGCGGGGACGGCTCCTCCGCGAAAGGATCGGTAACGATGTTCACATCACTCAATGCAGGGAGCGGAAAATCTTTCATCACCACAAATCTCGCAGTGGCGTTCGCCCTGCGGGAGCAGAAAGTGATAGTAATCGACGGAGATCTCAGACATGCCTCCGCGTCGGAAACCGTCGGTTCTCCGTCAAAGGGCCTTTCCGACTATCTGGCCGGACGCACATCAGACTGGCGGACACTTGTCGTGTCTGATCCAGAGATGCATGGCGCAGATGTAATGCCTGTAGGCAAATTTCCGCCCAATCCCACCGAACTTCTTGAAAGCCCGAGGTTCAGACAGCTTGTCGAAGAACTCAGCGGCGCATACGGTTATGTGTTCATCGACTGTCCTCCTGTGACGTCGATGGCGGACTCCACCCTTATAGAGAGGGTGTCGGAGCATTGTGTGTTTATAGTCCGCACCGGCAATCTCAAACGCCGTCAGCTCCCTGAACTCGAGAACTATTATCAGAAGAAGATATACAGAAACATGTCGCTAATACTGAACGGTACGCACACGTCTGCCTCCACCTATGGCTACACCTACAGCGACGGCTACCACTATGGAAACAATGCCTGACAACAGCAAGTCCGCATCCCGCGGTGAAAAGACTGCCATAATTATTCAGGCCAGGACCGGCTCGACAAGACTGTCCCGTAAGATGGCTTTGCCATTCGACGGAGACCGTCCTGTTCTCGCTGTGATCCTGGGGCGCATCACTGACGCCATGGCCGGCATCGGTGCGGAGATTGTTGTGGCGACCACTACAGAAGAAAATGACGATCTGATAGAAGACATCGCGTCTGCATCCGGAATGAAAGTGTTCAGAGGAAGTGAGCGCGACGTGCTCGACCGTTTTATCGGTGCCGCCCGCTCTGTCGGAGCGAACAAGGTAATAAGGGTATGTGCCGACAACGTATTTCTTGACATGAAAAGTCTCAGGTTTCTGTATGAGACTTTTCATGCTGACAGACGCCATGACTACATGTCGTTCAGAAAGTCAGACGGCACTCCCTCGATAAAGACCCATTACGGGTTCTGGGCGGAGGCTGTAACTCTTGACGCGCTTGAGAAGGTGGCTCGGGCTACGGATGATCCGCTTTATCACGAGCATGTGACGAACTATATATACTCGCATCCTGATATGTTCGGGTGCTGCCTGCATCAGATTGATCCTGAGGTTGAAAGCCACGAAGATCTTCGTCTCACCATGGATACCCCGGAAGACTACAGCCTGCAGCGTGAACTGTATGCTGCCTTAGGTGGTGATGAACGGCAGATTGAACCAGAGGCACTGATAAAGTATCTTGACATGCACTGTGAACTATACACCACGATGCGGCGTAATATCGAGAGCAACTCAAAGTAATCCCTGATCGGAAATGAAAGAGACATACATAATAGGGGAGATCGGTCAGAACCACAACGGTTCGGTCGATATAGCGAATCTGATAGTAGATCTTGTGGCAAGACCGGTCAGAGAGGAGGTGTTCGGCCTTGACCTTGCTCCGATGAATGCCGTCAAGCTGACAAAACGAGATCTTTCAGAAGAACTGTCGGCATCGCAGATGAACCGCATCTACGACACCCCGAATTCATTCGGACGCACATATGGAGAGCACAGGGCGTTTCTTGAGCTTTCCGATGAAGAGCACTATGAGGTATATCGTCATGCAAAAGAGAAGGGTCTTGACTTTGTCGAGACTCTTTGCGCTACAGGCTGTCTGTCGCTGCTGAAGCTGTTCACTCCAGACAGGCTGAAGGTGGCGAGCCGCGATCTGACCAACCTCCCTCTTCTTGAGGCTTTGGCCGAGACTGGCATCCCTATGATTATTTCAACGGGAATGGCCGGCAAAAAAGAGCTTGACGATGCTCTGGAAGTAATAACAAGACGCCACGACAACGTGTCGATACTCCACTGTGTGTCGGAATATCCCACTCATCCCGACAGCCTCAATCTACGGACCATAACATATCTTAAGAAGCACTATCCACAGTACACAATCGGCTTCTCGGATCATACAATCGGCATTTCCGCTCCAGTTGTCGCAATAGGCATGGGCGCGGAGATAATAGAAAAGCACATCACCATCGACCGCTGCATGAAGGGTACGGATCAGGCAGGCTCTCTCGGTCCTGACGGTGTAAACCGTATGGTCCGCGACATACGCGTGGCCGAGCGCTGGCTCGGCACCGAAGACCTGCATATAGAGAAGAGTGTGGCCGGATCGAAAATCAAACTCGAGCGTTCGATCGCATCCCGACGCGACATTCGGGAAGGGGAGATGATAGCTGCCGACGACATACACATGCTCAGCCCGGGTGACGGATTCAAATGGTCGGAAAAAGATCAGGTCGTAGGCCACAGGGCTGCAAGCGATATTCCTGCAAACGAGATCATATACAGAAAAGACCTGAAATGATGTGTGAAAGTAAGGTAATAGCTGACGCCGAATGGCTTCCCGGACTCATCCTCACCGATATTGACGGTGTTTGGACCGATGGAGGTATGTATTATGACCAGACAGGCAATGAACTCAAGAAATTCCATACCTATGACAGCGCGGGGGTGCTGTTCGCTCATGTCGCGGGTATTCCAGTCGGCATAATCACGGGTGAGGTAACCGAAATCGTGTCCCGACGTGCTGAGAAGCTAAAGGTAGATTACCTGTTTCAGGGGGTAACCGACAAACTTTCGGTTGCTCTCAAGCTGTGCGGCCAGCTCGGCATAAGCATCGAAGACGTGGCCTACATAGGCGATGACATCAACGACATAGCATTGTTGCGTTCGGCAGGAATCGCAGGCGTCCCGTCGGGTGCCCCGGAATATGTGAGAGAATACTCCGGAATCCGTCTTGAACGCCGGGGAGGAGAGGGGTGCTTCAGGGAATTTGTCGAGAAATTGCTTGGAGAGGAAAGAATACGCCGTATTGTAGACGGTCTGGTATCGGTCAGCAGATAGTTTCCGCCGCATGGTAGAAGGAGAGGAATCCGATAAAAGACGGTTGGTAAAAAACACGCTGGCGCTATATGCACGCACGGCCATAGCCATGGTCGTGGGTCTTGTCGTGACCCGGGTCTTGCTCCGACAGCTTGGCGAAGACGCCTATGGAGTATACAATGTCGTGGCCGGTGTCGTGGTTCTCTTCTCTTTTCTCAATGCCGGTATCACGCAGGCCATCCAGCGGTTTCTGACGTTCTCTCTCGGGAAAGGAGAGAGAGCCGATGTGACACGGGTGTTCTCGACAAGCATCATCACGCAGTTTATAATCATAGTCCTGCTTGTGGCACTATGCGAGACGCTTGGACTCTGGTTCATCGACACTCAGATGAAAATCGGCGCGTCGATACTGGAGCCGGCCCGCTGGGCGTTCCAGCTGTCGATAGCGACATTTGCTGTCAATTTCATGCGTGTGTCATATGAGTCTGCCATAATTGCATATGAGCGGATGGCGTTTTTCGCATACGCGGCCATAGCCGACTCTCTGCTGAAACTCGGCATAGTCTATATGCTTGCAGTCTCTCCGGCCGACCGGCTCGTTTTCTACTGTGCTCTGCTGCTTGCCGAGTCTGTTGTGATGCTGATTGCCTATAGATGGTATTGCCGCTCGAGATTCGACACCTGCCGGTTTATCGGCGGCTGGAACGGACAACTGTTCAGAGAGATGCTTTGCTTCTCAGGCTGGAATGTGCTCGGAAGCATATCGAATATAATCAGCCAGAAAGGCATAGTATTCCTTCTCAATGTCTTTGTAGGTCTTGTGGCCAACGCCGCCATGGGAATAGCCAATCAGGTGAACGCCGCCGTGACGCAGTTCATCAACAGTTTCCAGACCTCTTTCCGTCCGCAGATCGTGAAGGCCTATGCCCGCGGGGATCATGAGTATATGCGATCGCTTGTGTTCTCGACATCTAAGATATCGTTTCTGCTCGTATGCGTTCCGGCCCTGATAATAATAGTCAACGCGCCCGTCATATTAAGTGTGTGGCTGACTGAAGTGCCCGACTATACGGTGTCGTTCTGCCGCCTGATTACGGTGTGCTGCGTAATCGACGCGGTGTCGGGTCCATATAACTGCGCGATACTTGCCACAGGCAATATACGTGCCTATCAGATCGCGCTCACAATAAGCGCGCTCGTGGAGCTGATGCTTTATTACATACTTTTGCGTGCCGGGGTTTCGGCTTCTTATCTGCTTTATGCGCGTATTTTCTCGCGGGGAATACTCAATATGGGAATCGGACTTTTCTTCATGCATGCGCTTCTTGACTTTCCGGTCAGATCCTATCTGATAAAGGTCATCGGCAGGATAGCGGTATTTCTCGGACTGGTTCTTCCAGGTCTATGCTATATGTCGGTTCACCTCGAGGGTGGAAAGCTATTCATGTGGACACTCCCTTATATATGCGTGGCAGTGGTAGCTGTAGCGGTTTATGTTGTATTGAGCCCTGGCGAGCGCATACGGTTGCGCTCAATGATTCTGAGACGATGAATAGAGGAGACTGGCATTTTGTCGTATACGGATATGATATCGATTACTTCGGAGTCATGTTTGCCGAAGCAGTGGAGGCGGGAGGTGTCGAATATGTGGCGGATCCTGTGTCGCATTACTCCGGAAGCAGGGCTGTCGGTGTCTTTCACAGACTCTGCGAGCATCCGCGTCTGCGCCGGATGCTGCATCTTGACGGCCACTCTATCTGGCGGCGCTGGCTCATTGGAGACTATGTGGATGTAGGGAAGAGACTGTGCTTTGTTTTCCTGATGCGGTGGCTAAAGCCTGGGAACGAGGATCTGTTTTTAACTATACGCCGGCGTTATCCGGATGCAATGATAGTGGTTTATCTCGAAGATCTATATGAAACCGGCGTGAATCTCGACTATTCCATGATGACTCGTCACGCCGATCTTGTTGTCAGCTACGACAAGGGCGATGCCGCAAAGCACGGCTTTCTCTATTACCCGACGTTTCTCTCTGCGGTCAGTCTGCCTGCTTGCGGCAAAAAACATACCGATGTCGCATTCTGCGGAGCGTCGAAGCAGCGTTATGACCTTATCGTCCGCACTTATGAAGCCCTCGTCAGCCGTGGACTCGAATGCGATTTCATGGTGAGCCGTCTGCATCCCGGACAGAAGAAGGCAGGTGGAATCCGGTATATAAGATATCTGATTCCGTATCAAGAATATCTCTCACATGTCATGCGGTCTGACTGTCTGCTTGAGATAATGCAGGACAATGCCACCGGCTACACTCTGCGCACATGGGAGGCGATCCTTTACGACAAGGTGCTTCTCACCAACAACAAGGCCATAAAGGAGGCTCCGTTCTACAATCCGGAGCAGTTCATATATTTCGAGACTCCAGATGATATACCCGGATGTCTGTCGTCAGGCAGACAGGTGCACAATCCGTACAGCGGAAATCTCTCTCCCGTGAAATTCTTTGATTTTCTCGCATCAAGACTAAGCTAAAATGATATACCTTCCATTCATATATTTCGGAGTCCTGATGTTGACAAATATCAGAAAAAACGGCATTTTCAACATAGGTACCTACATCGTGGCTCTATATGCTCTGATATCTTTCATGTCGATAGTGCTCGCACAGGGAGGCTACTACGACTGGTCAGTCCGGGATTATCCTATCCAGCCATATGCACCAATATTGTATGTCATATTGCTGAGCGCATGTATTTTCCCATATCTGAAGAAATTGCCGAGGCTCTCTCCGTATCTTTCCAGGCGCGGAGAGAAACTGCTTGATATCTTGACCGTCGGCTATTTCGTGATATTCTGCATAGTGCTTGTTGTGTCGCTGACAAGGATACAGGAGATCATGACTTCAAACGCATTGGCGGAAATCCGCAACGAACAGTACACCGGAGATGCCGTCGCATTCTATGATCACCTTCACGGCATACCCAGATATGTCTGCGCCATGTGCCAGATTCTTGCCCCGAGTGCGAATGTGATGACCTTGCTGACCATGTATAGCATAGCGTTCCGTAAAAAGAGCGTCCTTTATAATCTGATGGGAATAACCGGTTCAATGACCATGCTTCTTATCGCTGTCAATATAGCCGACCGTTCCAATTTCGTATACTGGATGCTTTTCATGGGACTCGCGCTTTTCATCTTTTTCCCGTATCTGAGCCGGGGCAAAAGAATCGGGGTGTCTGCAGTTGTGGCGGCTGTGCTCGGACTGATACTGGTCTATTTCATGGCAGTGACCAACGACCGTTTCGAGGATCGTGCCGACGGAGCGGAAGGCGGACTCATATCCTATGCCGGACAATCGTTCATAAATTTCTGTAATTTCATAGAGTATGTCCGTCCTGCCTATTCTCTTTGCGAGATATTCCCGCTCATCACAATGCTGACCGGAGGCCCCGGATATTTTGAAGTGGCCGATACGGTGCAGTCGGATGTGTCGCTTTATATTCCGGTGTTCTCGACATTTCTCGGGTACATCTATTCCATATCTGGAGGAGTCGTGATGATTCTGTTTGTGGTTTTATACAATAGAATTTCCGTATGGCTTTTCCGGAAAGTCCGGAAGAGTATCACTCTCGGCGGTCTGCTTCGCATATGGGCGGGTTCGCTGGTTCTGGTGCTCGGCCTGTTTGGCTATTATTATTCATTTGCAAACTGCACGATAGCTCTGATAATATGGATATGGCTGTCGTTCATGCTTGAGCCGGGCAGGAGCTCAGGCAAGACCGTAAGTAGACAGAAAGTATGTCAGCGACAGACAACAGAATAAGCATTCTCGCCGTAGGTCAGCTTCCTGTCGAGGCAGGAGGCAATTACACCACAGGCATGGGCAAGGTCATGCTTGAGCTCTCGGGGCAGTCATATCCCGGTGCAGACTATGCCACACTTGCACTTAACGCATCAGGGCGTAAAGTGACCGGTAGCCGGCATATCGGTTATGTACTGCCTGTGTGCAGTCTGATCGCCGAGGTGCTTATGCATCCGGTCAGACTTGCGCGTGAGATTGCCGACTACAGGCGTTATCTTGACTATTCCCCGTGGCGAGCGCTTTTTTATCGCCTCAATATCGACAGGGCGATCAAGAGGACCTCGGCTACGTGTGTCCATCTGCACAGCATAGACCATGTCCTGCCGTTTTCTCATGCCACTCAGTCGAGGACGGTGAGTTCCATTCTTACATGTCACGGCATATTCGGTGTCGGAGACCGGGGACGCCGTCGCGACATGTATGTCGAGTCGATGAGACGTGTCGGCTACGTGACAGGCCTGACGGAAGAGATTGATCTCCGCTTCAGCGGGTTCGGGGTTGATGCCGGCCGACGTCATATCGTACCCAACGGTGTTGATACATGCAAGTATCATTATGATCCGCAGGCACGGTCAGCTCTGCGCGAGAATCTGGGGATATCGGACGGGAGAACGGTTTTTCTTACAGTCGGGTCGCTGCAACAGCGCAAGGGGCAGTACGATTTCATGTGCCTGCTGGCAAAAAGCGGTCTTGATTTCGAATACTGGCTCATAGGAGACGGCCCTGACCGGCAGCGGATAATGGACTGGGCCGATGCCCGCGGCATAGGCGACAGGATCCGCATGACGGGATATGTGGCCGGCACTGATCTCTGCCGCTACTATTCCGCCGCCGATATATACGCCCACGTAAGTTATGCAGAGGGCCAGGCTCTTTCAGAGATCGAGGCACACGCCACAGGAATACGGGTTCTGGTCAACAGGGAAGTGGCCCACACGTTGCCCGTGCGAGAGGGAGGCCCGCCACGTTGCCGGGTAATCGACATGAGCAAGGGCGATGTGTGGGATGACGGACTTCTCGAATGGATCAGGACTCCGCAGACAGCCCGCGTCACCGACGGCACCCTCGACTGGCAGAATATAGCTGACATGTATCACGACATATATAGGGATACTCAGCTAATCGCCAACTAATTGTTTGCCAAAGTCGTAGATATTTTGTAACTTTACAATGAACCC